>MWAR01000440.1 GCA_002068715.1 bacterium ADurb.Bin374 | reverse complement strand
GCCGATCGCGAAGCCGATGAAGCATGGCCCGGCGTAGTCGCCGGGAATGAAAAGCAGGATGATCAACATCAACAAAAGTTCCACCGAGATCAGCAGCATCCCGATGCTCATTCCCGCCTGCAGCGGAATGTCATAGCAGGGGAACGCCTTTCCGGCGCGCCGCGGCTGTGACAAGGGCTCCGCCGACGACGAGCGTCTCCTTGTTCGCAAGGCAGATCGCCTTTCCCGATTCGATGGCAGCCATGACCGGCCGAAGGCCGATCGAGCCGACGAGAGCGGACACGAGGGTGTCGGCATCCCCAAGCGCGGCAGCCTCGAGAAGGCCCGGCATCCCTTCCCGGACAGCCACGTCCGTGCCGCGCATCGCTTCCCTGAACCGGGCGGCCGCTTCCGAGTCGTAGATCGCGACAAGCCTGGGACGGAATTCACGCGTCTGCCCGACAAGTCGCTCCCATTGGCGGCCGGCGGCCAGGGCAACCACGGAGAGGCGGTCCGGGTGGGCCCGGATGACGTCGAGCGTGCTCTGACCGATGGAACCGGTAGAGCCGAGGAGCGACATGCGACGTTTCATTTCGGAATCTTCCTCTCAGCGCGGCTGCGAGCGCAGCGTATGTTCGATGAACACATCGACCGTGGCCGGGTCGAGAGAACTCGCTGCCTTCACGGCATCGCGGCGCTCCTCGAGGCCGAACACCGAAGGCCCGCTACCGGACATGAGAACTACGCCATCGCCGCTTGCGGCCAGACGTTCCTTGATGGCGGCGACTTCGGGGTGCCGATGCAACGTGACGGATTCGAGGTCGTTGAACGCGTTCTTTCTCAGCAGGGCGAGATTCCGCTCCCGGCAGGCGGGAAGGAGGGTTGCAAACAGCTGTTCCTTGCGGGTGTTGTCGCCCGGCTGGTAATTCTCGTATGCCCATTTCGTCGAGACGCTGACGTTTTTCGGAACGGCGATAACGACGACGTAGGGCGGCTTCGGTGACTCGTAAAACGTCAGGTTCTCGCCCCGACCCGTTGCGAGGGCGAGGCCGCCGTGCATGACGAACGGCACGTCGGAGCCGATCGACTGGCTCATCGTCATGAGATCGACGAGCGGCAGGGACGCATCGTAAAAGCGGGCAAGCGCCGTCAGCACGGCGGCGGCATCGGTGCTTCCGCCGGCCAGGCCTGCGGCGACGGGGATGCGCTTCTCGATCTGAATCAGTAGACGCGGCGGAATGTCGAGCTTCTTCAGCAGAAGCATCGCCGCCTTGTAGGCGAGATTCTCAGGGCCGGTCGGGACGCCGGGGCGATCGCACTCGATCCGGAGGCCGTCTTCGCGGGTTTCCTTGATCGCGATCGTGTCGGCGAGGGAGATCGTCTGCATCAGGCTCGCGATCTCGTGATAGCCGTCCGCCCGCTTTCCCTTGACCCAGAGCCCGATATTGATCTTCGCAGGTGCCTGAACAATCAGCGTTCGTTTCATTCGTCGCGCGTTCCTCGTCTCGTTGAGGCCAAGTCTAGCAATCACACGCCTTTCTCGTCAATGCCGGATGCATCGGCACACATCAACAGCGGGCAAGCAGGGCGGATCACGATCCGTCCCTACAGCACCGGTTTTGCGCCAATCCGCGTGTCTCGCATATGGGTTTCATTTTTTAGAATGTCGCAGATGAAGCTGATGTCACAGCTGAAAGCCTGGGATGCCTTTCTGAAGCCGACTTTATAATATCTACGAAAAATCTCCGTGTCCCCGTGTGGTGCGTCGTTTATTTCAGCGCAGAATCGAAGCGAGCAGGCGCAGGTCTTCGGGTCTGGTGATCTTGAGGTTCAGCGGGGAACCCGGAGCCAGGAAGACGGGAAGGCCGAGGCGCCTGACGAGGCCCGCGTCGTCCGTCGCGTCGACGCCGTCGGCGCGTGCCCGGGCAAGGGCTTCCCGCAGGAGTTTCACGGGAAAAATCTGCGGCGTCTGCATGGCGAACATTTTCGATCTGTCGACGGCACCGGTTACGAGGCCGCCGGTGCTTTCGACGAGCGTGTCGGAGACCGGTACCGCGCACGAGGCGTTCCCCTTCTCGACCGCGAGTTCTAGACAAGCACGCACGATGTCCGGAGTGATCGCCGGGCGCGCCCCGTCGTGAACGGCAACCCACCCGTCATCGTCCGGCAGGCTTGAAACACCCGCCTCGACCGAGTCCTGCCTGCGCATTCCACCGCATATATATTTCACAGGATGTATTTGTTTCCAGCCGGCGAGACGTTTTTTCCCTTCTTCGATCCAGACCGCCGGTAGGACCACGGTGATATCGACCGTTTCGGGCACAGCGTCGAAGCATTCGAGAGACCACTGCAGGACGGTCTTCCCCCCAAGTTCGAGAAACTGTTTCGGAAGATCGGTTTTCATGCGCGTTCCCGACCCGCCGGCGACCACGACGGGATACAGTTTCACGGTCACAGTTTTCTCCCGTGCAGCCATTCGGCGAGTTCCGACATGCGGGAAATCGGCCGCGGAAGAGATGCAGCAGCTTTCAGCGCCTCGTCGCGAACGCGGTCGGCTTCCCGTTTCGCCCCCTCCATGCCGAGGAGGGCCGGATACGTGGCTTTTCCGAGGCGTGTATCGCTCCCAGGCGTTTTTCCGAGAGCGGAGGCATCGCCCTCGACGTCCAATATATCATCAATTATTTGAAACAGGAGACCTATGTGACGGCCGTATTCGGTGAGTTTGCGCATCTCGTCGGGATCGGCGCCGCCGAGAATTCCGCCGATCCTGACCGAGGCCGTGAGAAGGGCGCCGGTCTTGAGCCGATGGATACGGCGAAGGGCATCTATCGTCACCTCACCGTTCTCGGCGTCGATATCGAGCATCTGGCCGCCCACCATGCCGGCATGGCCCGCGGCCTCGGCGAACGCCTTCACCGCGGAGACCGCTCGGCCCGCCGGAACGTCATGATCCGCGATGCGCGCCATCCACTCGAATGCCAGCGTCAGCAGTGCGTCCCCGGCAAGGATCGCCGTCGCCTCGCCGAACACTTTGTGGTTCGTCGGCCGACCGCGCCGGAGATCGTCGTCATCCATCGCCGGAAGATCGTCATGTATCAATGAATATGTATGGAGCAGCTCGAGCGCGCACGCCGCCCGCATCGGGCCGTTTCCCGCGACGCCGAAGCCCTCCGCGATCATCAGGCACAGCGCCGGCCTGATCCGTTTTCCTCCCGCGCAGACGCTGTATCGCATCGATTCATGAAGGCGCGCGGGCACGGCATCGGCTGGGGGCAACCAGCGATCGAGCGCCTCGTCGACACGCAATCTGCCAGCGCGCAGCCAGTCTTCCAACCCCGGCATCGAAGGCACGTTCGGGGTCATGACGGCCTGCCGTCCTTCTCTGGATCGAACGGCTCTTCGCGGGCCGACTCGATGTTGCCGATCAGCTGCAGCATACGCGCTTCGGCGGCATCGAGGACGTTTCCGCATCGTCGGCTCAGCCCCGTGCCGACTTCATACAGGCGCAGGCCGAGTTCGAGCGGGGTTCCCTCCTGTTCGAGCGCCTCGACCGTCTGTTCGAGTCGTTCCATGGCGTCTTCATACGACAGCTTCTCGATCATCTCGGGAGTGAGAGCCGCGAGTTCCTCGAGTTCCTTCCGATCGAACACCTTTTTCATGAGCGCGTGCCTCCCGGGGTTTTGATTTCGACATCCTCGACGGCCACGCGGGCCCGACCGTCGACCATCTGCAGATCGAGTTTTAGTCCGGTTTTCAGAGCCGCGGCGGATGTGACGACCACGCCGTCTTCGTCCGTCGCCATCATGTAGCCTCTCGCAAGCACCGCCCGCGGATCGAGCGCCGACAGTCGCGCAAAAGCCATTTCCCACGCATGGCGGCACCGGCGCCTGAAAGCTTCACAGGCGGTTTCCAGGTCTCGGGCTGTATTCGCGACATGTGTCCGGCGTTCGGCGACGAGTAGGGCCGGCTTCCGCAGGAACCGGCAGGAACGCGCATGTTCCAGTCGCCCTGCCAGGAAGACGATCATGTGTTTCAGAGCACGGCCGAGCCTGCTGCGCCTGTCCGCGATCGTCTTAACAAGGTCCTCCTTGACGGGAACGGCCAGTTCGCCGGCTACCGACGGCGTGGCGGCGCGCTGGTCCGCGACGAAGTCGGCGATCGTGAAATCAGTCTCGTGGCCGATCGCCGAAATCAGGGGTGTCTCAGCGGCAGCCATCGCGCGGGCGACGCGTTCGTCGTTGAACGTCCAGAGGTCTTCGAGACTGCCTCCCCCGCGCGCGACGATGATCACGTCGACTCGCGGATCGGCATCGAGCCGTCGGATTCCCGCCACGACCTCTTCAGCCGCGCCATCTCCCTGCACCTTCACGGGCACGAGATACAGCGGCATGTTCGGGAAACGTCTGCGTATCACTCGATATATATCCTGCACGACGGCACCCTTCGGTGACGTCACGATCCCGACGCCGCGCGGCAGAAACGGCAGAGGCACCTTCCGATCGACGTCGAACAGGCCTTCTTCCTGAAGTTTCGCCTTGAGTTTCTCGAATGCTTCGTACAACGCTCCGAGACCGGCCGGGCGCAGGTCGGTGATGATGATCTGGTATTCGCCACGGGGTTCGTATACCGAAATGGAGCCGTAGGCGGCTATCAGGTCCCCGTTTTTGAAGTCATGCTTGATCCTGCGCCTGTTGCCGGCCCAGACGGCGGCTTTCAGAACGGACGTTGCGTCTTTGAGGGAGAAATAGCAATGGCCCGACGCGGCTTTGACCAGGTTCGACACTTCGCCCTGCACCCAGACACCCTCGAGAAGGCTGTCATTCTCGAGAAGCCGCTTGATGTGGCGGGTGACTTCCCCGACGGAAAGAATCCCGCGCGTCAGCTCCCCGGATTCGCTTTCCGTCTCATCCGGGACGTCATCGAACAGGGTCCGTTTTGACTCAGGCTCTTCTCGTGCCGTTCTGGTCCTGAGTTTTGCCATGTTCGGCTGCCTTTCCGCCGGATCTGCCCGCGTGATTGCGATCTTCTTCGTCTGACCGCTGCATGCAGGCGATCATCGACACCTGGTGCGTGTCGACG
>MWAR01000439.1 GCA_002068715.1 bacterium ADurb.Bin374 | reverse complement strand
GTTCCTCGGCGAGGCGGTCCATGAAGTAGGTGTAACAGAGGAGCCCGGTGTCAGGGTCATACCGCCGGAGATCGTCGAGGGCGTCGAGTAGTTCCTCCCGCTCTTTCGCGGCGCCGCAGAGGCCGGCGGCGGCCTGGACGAGCTGGATGACGAGAGGGGAGTCCTCCGGTTCGGTCTCGAAGTAGACGACGAGGAACCCATACACGCCCGCGGATGAGGAAACACGTGCGGCGACGGCCAACCGGTAGTCGGTCTCGATCTTCATCTCTTGGTATTCTTCGGGATTGGCGTCGCGCTTGATGATCAGAAGCGGTTCGGAGTAGAACAGCCGGCCGATTGCGCCCGTTCCGACCTGACGATGGTAGGAGTTTGCCGCTTCCTGGAAGATGTTGTGGCTCTGGGTGACTTCGAGCTCGTCGGTGCGCTTGTTCTTGCAGACCAGTGCCGCTGCCGTAGCCCCGAGGCTTGCTTCCATGCACCGCATAATGCGCTTGATTGTGCGGACGGAGCGGCGGTCTGCCGGAAGCCCGGCAAGGGTCTGGCAAAGCGCCGGTATGATGTGTTCCTTCATCGATTCTCTCCTGGTGTTTCCAGATTGTGTACCGCCCACGGAACCCTGGGACCTGACAAAAGATCTTCCCATCTATCGGCAATGACGGAAATAATTCAATCTCGAAAAAATTATATCACACTAGTTCCAGGGTGAAACAAAACGTTCTGTTTCGCCAGTGGCGAACAGATCTGCCCACGCAACACAATGCCAAATGGATATAGCAGGCGACATATGCAACGGAGTAACGGAACGGGCGTGTCATGCGTTCTATCATCAGATGCAATTTCAAGTCGAGGAAGGTCAGGCACAGTTACGTTCAAGACTGATGGCTCTTTGTTCATCGAGACAAGAGAGGGCTCGATGAAAAAAGCCGGACCTGGGTGAGGTCCGGCTTTCGGAGGAACGGGGCGTCAGTTGCGGTTGCCTGTGTCCTTGTCGAATCGGAGAACGAAGTAATCGGAGCCGGTGGGCGCGTTACCGTCGAAGCCGCCGGTCGTCTTTCCGCAGACGTAGACGTTCGAGCCGTTCACGGCGAGGGCGATACCCGTCGTTTCGGCTGCCGCCTTGCCCAGCTGCACATTCCAGTCGACATTGCCCGTCGTGGGGTTGACCCTCATGACGAACATGTCGATCGTGCCGGCGAGAGCGCCGGAGAACGCGCCTTTCGTATATCCTGAGATATAGATGTTGTTGTCGGCGTCTTTCGCCATCGTGAAGCATTTATCTTCGCTCGTGGTCCCAAAACGATACTTGGAGACAAGGGAACCGTCGGTTTTCGAAAGTTTCAGGAGCACGATGTCATAATCGCCGATTGCCGGGATGGCCTCGAAGTCGCCGGTCGAGGATTTCGAGTTGGCGAGAACGAAAACATTCTCGTTTGAATCGAGAAGCACGTCAGTCGGCTCATCCGAGTCACTTCCGCCATAGGATTTCGCCCAGGAGATGGCGCCGTCGGTCGTGGACATCTTTGCCACCGCGACATCATTGCTACCCTTCCCGGCAGTCTCCCAGAATGTTCCGCTGGTTCTCCCGGCAAGATACACGTAGTCTTTCGTGGCATTGATCTCACAGCCGGCATCGTTGTTTTCGTCGTACGTATTATTTCTTGAAACTGGCGCGGCGTCGTTGAGGAGTTTTGTGAAAAGCGCGTTACCGTCCGTGCCGACCTTCTTCAGGAAGGCGTCATGTGTGGTGCCGGGATTGTAATTGTGCTGATTGTCGAGATGCCCACCGACAAATCCGGTAAGGAACACGTCGTTGTTCGTTCCGACGGCAACACCTCCGCCCGAGTCCCAGTTGCTTGTACCGACGATCCTCGTCCAGGAATGGTCCAGACCAGTGGAATACTTGAAGAAAATACCATCGTAAGATCCCTTGTGTGCCTGATCATTGACGTCTCCATCTGTGCCGCCGGCGAGATAGAGGGAAGAATCGGAAATCGTCAGCGAATGGGCAGCCAGGCCGATGGATTTCAAGGCGGCTCCAGCCTGAACGGTCTTCTGGAGGGTGCCTTCGGAGGAATACTTCGCGATGAAGTAGTCGCTGACCCCGACAAGCGCCTGGCCGTTGACGGCGCCATTCGTATAGCCTGAAACATAGAAGTTCCCGGCGGCGTCGAAGACGATGCCGTTCGCCTCCTGGTCGCCGGCATTTGCTGGCTGGACCAGGAACGCAGGCCGCGTGAAGGCCCAGGTCGTCTTGTCGGCGATCCCGGCGAACTTGTTCCCGGCCGCATCCTGGAAGCAGGTTCCGTCGATCTTGACGTAGTAAGAGGTTCCGGCGGCCAGGAATACCGACGGGGTGATCGTGGCGACGTTCCCGGCGACCTCGACAGCGGCGTTATCGATACGAATCGTTTCGATGACGGCATCGGCGGCGTTGTAGATCACGATGTTGCCAATTCCGTCCCCGGTGCATTTGTGGATGGTTTCGGAGAAGGTGATTGCCAGTTTGCCGTTTCCGCTCGATACGGATGCACCGGTTGCCGGGGAAAGAACAGATATAGTAGGTACAATAGTATCCTTCCACTGGGCGAAAAGAGTGGTATTGGCTGCGCCCATCTCGAAGTTCGCTGCGGCGGCATACGAGGTGCCTGTTCCGTCCATCTTCGTGTTCCAGCCTGTAAAGGTGTAGCCCTCTTTCACGAGATTTCCGGTGTTGCCGAGTACCGTGACATTCGTGCCGTATTCGTGGGGGCTGTTCTCGTCGACGGGAATCGCCCCACCAGTGTTGCCGTTTCCATCGTAGGTGACTGTGTAACTGTTCGTTGCCCAGTCGGCAAACAGCGCGACATTCGCTTGCCCCATGGAAAAGCTCGAGGCCGCTGCGCGATCCGTTCCGGAACCGTCAGCTTTCGTGTTCCAGCCGGCGAAGGTGAAACCGGTCTTTGCGAGATTTCCGGTGTTGGCGGCAACAGTCACGTTCGTTCCCGCTTCGTAGACGTTTGCATCGGAAGGAGCGGAGCCGGAGGTGTTGCCATTGCCGTCGTAGGTGACGGTATACGTCGGGTTCTGTGTCCATTTCGCGTAGAGGGTCGTTGCGGCGGTGACTGTATCGTTGGCGAAATTCCACGCGTTGGTGAGGGCCTCTTCCTTGAACCAACCCGCGAAAGCGTGTCCGACTTTCGTCGGGTTCGCAGGCTCGGTGACTTTGCCGCCGTGATTGATGTTCTGCTGGTCTACGGCTGTTCCGTCGTTGCTGTTGAACGTGACGGCGTAGCTGTTGACAGTCCATTTCGCATAGAGGGTCGTGGCGGCGGTGACGGTATCGGTCGCAAAGGTCCAGGCGTTCGTACATGCCTCGTTCTTATACCAGCCCGCGAAGGTATGACCGGGTTTCGACGGGGGTGCAGGCTCCTGAACGGTCTGTCCTTCGTCTATGATCTGCTGATCGACGGCCGTTCCGTCGTTGCTGTTGAACGTGACGCCGTAGGTGACAGGCACCTCGACGAGGATGGGAAGCGTGGCGGTCGCCATCTTCCCGTCGGGAGCGGTGATTCTGAGACTGAGCGTCGCGATGCCGGCCGTTGCGGAGGCTGTCCAGGAGCGAACGCGCCAGCTGCCCGACGAAACGACGGGATCGCCGAAGGTTCCTTGCGTAGCCGACCAGGAAAGGTTTTCGGAGGTAGTATCGGTGGGGGAGATGATGGCGGTGATCGTGAGCTGTTCGTTCTTCATCACCTGCGTCTCGATGGCGCCGTCTTTCGTCGCGACCAGGAGCGCTTTGGGCAGCGTTTCAACGGATGCATTTCCGCTGGTCGGAACGGTGAGGGCAACCTCGAGAGGCCGCTCCTGCGACACGAACGAGACGGGGATGTTGAACTGATTGGACCGGCCGGGGTTGAGGACGAGATCGAAGATCGAATTGAGTCCTTCGAACGTCGGCAGGGGAGGCGTCTCGAAGGAACCATTCTGGCCGATATAGAATACTTCGCCCCAGAGGTAGACGGGGGTGCCCTGCTGGAGGAGGTTGCCGCTCTCATCGGTCATGACGCCGCGGACGATGTTGGTCGCCTTGAGGAGGCCGAGATCGACGACTATTTCATCATTTTCGGCGACGGTGTTGGTGTTCGATCGCATTTTATAGACGGCCACATTGTCGTTGAACTTGGCGACAACCCGGAAGATGCCGGCCGGAACGCCGAGAATGCGGTAATTGCCCTGCGCATCCGTGAGGCCCCGGATGGACGGATACTCCTCGAGCCAGACCTCAGCTCCCGCGAGCGGTACGGAAGCAGCTGCACGGATGGAGAGGCCCGGCGTGCGGGTGACCGTGCCGCGGATGACGCCCGAACCGAGCTCTGGCGGTGTCACATAGTCGAAGTCACCGTATCCGGCATTCCTGCAAGCGGTGAACGAAACGACAAGGGCGGCGAGCAGCAGCCCCAGCATGAACCGGGAGAGCGTATTCATCGTGGAAGCCTCCTATGCAAAACAGTGAATAAAAGTGTGAATAAAAATGTGAATAATTTCTCAATGCGTTTTTGAGGCAGGAAATTCTACACACAAGAAGGAAGGGATACAAGAAAATTATTCAAATTCCCGGCGAAATTTAGAGGCTTGTAATTTGTGTACAAGAAACATTATACTGGTTTCGTATTCGGACACCGTATCGTCCGATCGAGTAACAAGTATAGTTCTCAGGCCCTCGTTCCCGGTTGTTTGCGCGTATCATCATCATGAGTATGGAGTAAAGCATGCGCAGTTTCGTCCGTTTTGGTATTTCCTTTGGTATCGTTTTTCTTCTCGGCGGGGTCGTTCCCGCTTCCTGGGCCCAGCAGGGCGTCGACTGGCAGGCGCGTCTCGAGACGGTGCATGATGCATCGCTGAGGCGGACGCTCGAAAACAGCATTGCCGCCGGCCTGATCACCGACGCCGCCGATTTCGAAACGGCGGTTGCGCGGGCCGAGTCGAGATTCCGTTCTCAGAATCCAACGTCTCAGACGGTGGTTCGAGCTGGCGGAAACACGCAGGCGATCCGGGATGTGATCGCGAAGTCGGCGGCGCCGATTCCCAGCCTCGATCGTGACGCGGTCGACGTCGAAAAAAACGAGGGGCTTCGCACGACGCTGTTCAAGCCCATTGCGGAAAAGGTGCCCGCGAGTTACGAGACGGCCTACCGGCTTGCGGTCAAGTTCGACCCCCGCGTCGGAACGGATGACACCAAGCGGCTCGGTTCTGAAATCGATGCCTACCTTGCGTCGATTGCGAACGACCCGGTGATCAAGCAGGCCCTTTCCTCGACCGGCACGACGATGTCGGATCTCAAGCGTAACTGGTTCGGGTCGGGCGCCGGCTTCGAGCATGTGATCTGCGGCGAGATCAAGGGATCCGGGGTGAGTGGGTACCACTGGTGGTACAAGTTCTACCGCGACGAACAGAACGGAAACGCAAAATACGTCAGCACGCTCGATAATGCTGGCAGCGAGTTTGCCTACACCGGCGCTTTCACATGGGACCCGGACGGCTCAGGCCCCCTGCCCAACGCGAAGAAGAAAAAAGGCGGATTTACCGTCGGCTGCTCGGCGCAGGCCCTTCTTGCGCTCGGCCACATCGCCATCGAGAGCGCCCGCAAATTCGGTTCGGTACCCGGTGCCCTCACGTTCGACGCGGCCGTGAACGGCCGGACCTTCACCTGGCAGCTGTACACAATGGGCGGCACGATCAGAAGCCTGTATCCCATGGGCGGCAAGGGTGTCGAGGTCGATGAAAACAAAATGGCGGAAGAGTATTTCGACCTCGAGGAAGAAGCCCTGCAGGCCGTGAATCCCACCGGTTCCCTAACGGTGCAATGACGAAAAAGAGTGATTCACATGAAAATCCTCAGGTGAATCCTCTTCTGTTTCGGGAACACATTCGCAGATGCCGGGCAGATAAAACTCAGATGAAGAACAGATAGAAACGAACGCCTGGAATCACTTGGTGCTCGTTTTGCCCTGGAAACTCCAGGAAAAGATGTTTCAGGTTTTCTTCTGTGTCATCCGGGGATTGGTTCTCGAAAAGAAAC
>MWAR01000438.1 GCA_002068715.1 bacterium ADurb.Bin374 | reverse complement strand
GCCGTGCATCTCGACGAATTCTTCGCCGCAAAGCAGCCTCGCGTAATCGAGCGTCGAGGGCCTGTCGATGTGGCGGGCGACCTGAGTCACTTGCCACGGCTCGAGGCCCTTGAAAATTTCGGCCCGCACGGAGCGGATCTTGTCCGCAATCGCGTTGATTTCCTTTGAAAGGTCGATATGTCCGCCCACGGAGGTTTCCTGCAGTTCGATGAGCTGCTTTTCAAGCTCGAGGATCGGCCGTTCGAATTCCAGATCACGCGCCATGCTGCACCTCCACGGGGCCGAGAACGATGTTGAGAAACCTGGAAATCGCCTGTTTCATGGCCCGCCTGTGGACGACCATATCGATCATGCCGTGGCTGAGCAGAAATTCGGAACGCTGGAACCCATCGGGCAGCTTCTGGCGGATCGTCTGCTCGATGACGCGAGGGCCTGCAAAGCCGATCAGAGCGCCAGGCTCGGCGATGTTGATGTCGCCAAGACTCGCGAAACTCGCGGAAACACCGCCCGTCGTCGGGTCGGTGAGAACCGAGATGTAGGGCACATTCGCCGCATTCATTCGCGCGACGGCCGCCGAGGTTTTCGCCATCTGCATCAGTGAGAAGATCCCTTCCTGCATGCGCGCCCCGCCAGAAGCCGAGACGACGATCGCAGGAATCCGCGTCTGCGCGGCCTTCTCGAGAAGCCTCGTGATTTTTTCGCCGACCACCGACCCCATGCTACCGCCCATGAACTCGAAATCCATGACACCGAGGAGGACGGGGCGGCCGTCGAGACGGCCTTCGCCAATCGTGACGGCATCGAACGAATCGGTTTTCTTGAAGGCTTTTTCCAGGCGGTCCGGATAGGGGGCGGTATCGATGAACGCAAGGGGATCGACGGATTCGATCTCGTGATCTGTCTCGACGAACGAGGACCCATCCGTCAGGAGGGCGATGCGGTCCCAGATCGGCATGCGCAGGTGGTGATCGCACTTCGAGCAGATGTAGAGCCCACGCGCCAGATCCTTCGTGATGAGAACCGCGCCGCATGAAGGGCATTTTTCCCACAGTTCGGAGGGGACCTCCGATTTTCGCGGGCCAATCAGCCTCTCGAGGAAGTTCATCCTCTGCTCTTTCGTTCTGACGTGCGTTTGAGCGTCATGAGCAGAGGTTATAACAGATTTTCCCGGCCATTTCAACCCGCGGGCGGGAGGAACGCAGAACGACCGGCAGAAACGTCTCTGCCGGTCGTCGCGAATCTTTTGCGTATCAGGGTTTCTCGAGCTTGAACGTCACTTCCTTCGAGGTATATTCGACGTTTTCCTCATCTTTGGCGATGACGTATACGGTGTAATCCATGTTCGTATACGAGAAATTCGGCTCAACCGAGAAGGATGTGGCAGGCGTCGAAAACTTGATGGGTGTTTCCTGCGAAGTGATATTCCCCATGGTATATTTCCTGTAGAGAATGCATGTGGAGGGCGTTTTGGTCGTCCAACTGATCTTGGCGGAGAACTCCTTGATGTCGTCGACCTTGATCTCGCTGAAAAACTCCTGGGAAGGCGAGCCGGTGGTCGTGCCCGTCGGGGTGGTCGTCGTTGCCGTCGCCGCCAGCGTCGTGAAACTCAGGTTCGCCAGAGACCCGGTGCTTGTCACATTCCGGTTCTTGTCCGTCGCAATGATCTCGTACGTATAGGTCGTATTGGCGAGAAGACCGTTCACCGAATACTTGTGTGAGGTCACGTACTCCGTGCTGACGGGGAACTCGAGGCGGTCTCCCTCCTTGGTTCGGATGATCAGCCGGCTGATGCAGAGCTCGTCGGTAGTCCAACGGATGGTGACGGAGCTCGGGGACGGATTCGCCACGATCCCTTTCACGATGGGGGGCGTCGCATCATCGAAGCCGGGAAGCCCGTTCGTACCGTGGCAGAGGTAGCAAAGGCTGGTGTCTGCATAACTGTGGTCCGGAATGCGGCTCTGGTCTGTATGGCATCCGAAGCAGTCCCCCTGCTGCCACCCGGGGTGGTAGTTGTCCAGGAGCGGTGCGTTGGAATGGTCCGTGCTTTCCCCGTCGCCCGGAATACTGACGATCGGCGAGTCGATCTCCCCCACCCCGGTAGTCTGACCGTTCGTCGGGAGAGAGGTGGATGTTCCAGACTGCTGATAGGCGCCGAGGGGGTTGCCGGTGGAACTGCTCTCGGTCGAACTGTCGGAACATCCGAGAGACGTCAACGCGGCCGCCAGGACGAGCGCGAAGAACGCGGCGGAGCGTGTAGGCAGCGTCTTGAATAGCTTCATGCGGGGCAGGACCTCCCATGCAGAGATCTGAAAAAGTTTATCCTTCGGTGTATCGGCACGTCTTGGCGAGTTCCTGAGAAAGGAATTTCGACTTTTCCAGACAGGCGTTCCTGGACAGGTCTCTTGGTTCATGAATGACCATAGCCTGTTTCACGTTCATGCTGCAGAAGCCAACACCCCGCTGTCGCAAGCCGTTTTCCAGATTGCCGTCGCCGATTCGGAACGCATGGAATATTTCGAAAAAATACATTCGGGATTCGGCGCCGCATGCCGAAAGCAGAAATGGCATCATACTACCTTCACGCCGGGGATGACCGAGCCATGAAGAAAATCACCGATTTCGCCCTGTGGAGTCTCGCAACGGCGGGCACCGCCTTGCTCGTTGCCGTAATGTATCCGCTGTTTCTCCTGAAGAATATCAGTTACTATCTCAAGGCCCCGTCCGTTCTTCTGTACGCCGCCATATTTTTCGTCCTCGACCGCATCACCAAACTCGCCGTTCTCGCCAACACCGGCGAACTGCCGATTCCGGTGATCAAGCAGTTCTTCACGCTCACGTTCGTGAAGAATCCCGGGGTCGCGTTCGGCTGGTTTCCCGACTGGAAGTTGCCGCCGATCCTGATGGCCCTCGTGATGGTCATCATCATCACCTACTACAGCTTCCAACTGCCGGCGAAAGAGCGTCTCACGAGATGGTCGCTCGCCCTCCTGGTCGGCGGGGCGCTTGGCAATCTCTACGACAGGGTGATGTATGGGTACGTAGTGGACTTTTTCCTGTTCCATATCTGGAAATATGATTTCCCGGTTTTCAATGTCGCCGACATCGCGATCGACCTGGGAGTCTTTCTCCTGTTCGTGGACATTTTCATGCTGAGCCAGGACGAGCAGCAGAACGAGGTGGAAGAGGCGGATCCGGCGCCGTTCATGGCCTGAGCGACATGAAACCGATCCTC
>MWAR01000437.1 GCA_002068715.1 bacterium ADurb.Bin374 | reverse complement strand
CGTAATGGGCAGCAATGCGGATCGTCGCCCCACCGCTCGCGATGTCGACACGAAGTCTCGTTCCCGCCAGCGCGGGTTCGCCGTGATCCACCGTGCCGCCGCCCCGAACAATCGATGCGGAAAAGAGGGACATCGCGCCGGGCTGCTCCGGGACGTTCAGTGGAGCATGAAAAGGTTTGAACGCAGGGGCCACCGCCCGTCCTTCGTTCATATAGTATTCAATATCCGATGTTCCGAACGGTTTGCTTATCCCCGCGAAAACGGCGGAAATCGCCGGCAGGGCGCCAAGCAGCGCCAGGAACAGAACCGGCACGGCAATTTCCGACAGCCTTTTTCCAACCGCCCGGGCGCATGCGAATCCCCCATCGGTCATCGCAGGGGCGAGAAGAATCTGCGCCGGAATCAGCAGGCGCCAGGAAAATTCGAGAAGCTCGCCAAGCGGTGAAAACAGCTGCCAGAGAGGCATTGAACACCGGAACATCATCAGGCAGGTCAGAACCCCGACCAGCCCGCATGGGAAGCCATCTCTCCGTCTGACGAGAATCCCTCCGGCAATCGCGAGGCCCAGCATGATCACCACCGACAGAAGCATCCAGGAGCGCAGGAACCGAAACATGACCCAGCCGAATTTCGAATGGATCTGCTCCCCGCGGTTGAGCAGACAGCCGAGCGCCGGCATCAATCCCTGGATCCGGCCGATTTCGACCGAGCGACTGTCGCCGCTCACGTCCGTGTCCGATCGAAACACCTCATCGAGAAAAAGCGACTCGATTCCGGGCCGAACCTTGCTCTTCTCTTCAAAATGCGCTTCCTTCATCGAGAGCACCGCCGGCAGCAGGAAGGGTGCCGCCAGACATCCTCCGATGATGGAAGCCGCGAGGAACGTGGCTAGGTGCCGCACCGACCGTGTCATGACGGATCGTATGACGGCAACCGCACCAGCGAGACAGATGCAGATGAACGCCATCTGGAGATGCGTCCAGCACATGGCTCCTATCGCGATCGCAAGACGGCGGAGACTCTTCTTCATGCCCGCCAGCGCGCAGGGAAAGAGCAGAACCGCGCACAGATGCTGGAAGAAGAAGTTATGATAGAGATGCATCGCAACGCCGGGGCCGGAAACGAAGCTCAGGCTTCCTGCAATCCTGCGCGGCCAGGAAAGGCCTTCCGATCTGAGAAATTCACGCATGCCCCAGGAACCCGCCAGCGCAAACGCAAGCACGGCCAGCTTGAGAGACATGCCAGGCCCGAGCCCCACCAGCATGAAAAAGGATGTCAGAAACAGGGGCAACTGCCCGAGATACCGGAAGGTCAGGGCCCCGAAGCCGTTGAACACGAAGGGATCCCAGTCCGGAATTCCTTTCGTCGAAAACAGCACGAGGGCGTAATCGCTCGAGATCCGCAAGTGAAGCGGCATGTCGATGGCGGCAGGAACCCCGGGCTGGAGGAGATACGACAGAAAGAGCGGGAGGACAGGCAGCACGACCTCGATGATCGCCCCAGCTGCCGATGCGTTCCGCACACGCGCCGGCAGGTTCCGAAGGAAGGAGAAAACCGGCATCCGGGACCGCGGGTTCCGAATGCCGGTTTCCATGGAGTCTTCCTCGCCGGTGATCAGGCCGGGCGTTTTGCGAGACCGCGGCGGACGATGTCGTTCACGGCGAACGAGGCGACGTCGTCGGCATATTTCCCGGGGCCGAATCCGGCGTCGTAGCCAAGCTCCTTGGCCAGTTCGTGGGTGATGCGAGGGCCACCGCAGACCAGCACGATCTTGTCGCGCAAGCCCTCGGCCTCGAGCAGCTCGACGAGCTCGGTCAGGTTCTGGATATGAACGTTTTTCTGCGTGACGGTCTGGGAAACGAGCAGCACGTCTGCCTTCAGTTCGACCGCCTTTTTCACGAACTCCTCGTTCGTCACCTGGCTGCCGAGGTTGTAAGCCTCGATCATCTCATACCGTTCGAGGCCGTAATGGCCGGCGTAGCCCTTCATGTTCATGATCGCGTCGATGCCGACCGTGTGGGCGTCGGTGCCCGTGCTGGCGCCGATGATGACGACCTTGCGGCCGATCCGGTCGCGAATGAACTCGTTCGTTTCGGGCATGCCCATCACCTGGTTGTCGACGGTATGCACCTTGATCGCCGTGTAATCGACAGTGTGCTCGCAGCTGCCGTAGACAACGAAGAAAGTGAACTGCGCGTCGAGGCTCTTGTGGCAAACGACCTGCGGCTCGCGCAACCCCATCTTCTCGGCGAGCTGGGCGGCGGCCGCGACGGCGCGGTCGTCGTCGCCCACGGGCAGGGTGAACGACATCTGCACCTTGCCGTCGTTCATCGTGTCGCCGTAGGGTTTGACGCGGGTCAGATCGAGGGTCTTGTCGAAATCCTTCTTTGATGTGGAATACAGGCCGCTGCTCATGATTTCTTCCCTCCCAGCATCAGGTCGATGAACGGATTGAGGTATGCGGTGTCTTTCTCGACGACCCCATCGAGGCCCTTGCCGCCGTTGATCGGCCGCTTCACGCCCGCGAATTTGCCTTTCTCGAGGGTCTTGAACAGCCCGTCGCGCTCGATCTCGGCAAGCAGCCGGGCGGCGTTTTCCAGGACCGTGTGCGCGCGCTGTTCGATGATGCCGCCTTTCTTGAACTCGATCTCGTCGCCGAGTCCTTCCATCGTATTGAATATATATCTAGCATTTTCGATGGCCAGATACCGATCCGACATGAAGGGCGTGTGGATCGCCTCTGTGAGCATGCCCAGCAGGCAGATGCGCTGGTTCGTCATCGTGGTGACCATGTTGAACAGGGCATCCTGCACGTGGCCCCGGAAGATGTTTCCGGTCATGAACTTGGTCGGCGGCATGTATTTGAGGGGGGCGCGCGGGAAGATCTCGCGTGCCATCTGCGCCTGCGCAAGCTCGTAGAGGAAGCCCTTCTTCAATTCGGGATCCATCTCGAACGCGTGGCCCAGGCCCATCTGTTCCTCGGGGAGGCCGGCCAGCACGGCGAACTGCTCGTTGATGAACTGCGAAGCGAGGACGGTGTGCGCCGCCTCGAACGCGTCGTCGGTGGTCAGGTAGTTGTCCTCGCCGGTGTTGATGATGACGCCGGCGAACCCGTTGATGATGCGCGAGAAATACTGGTCGACCATCGTGCGCTGCATGTTGATGTCGCGGAACAGGATGCCGTACAGCGCATCGTTGAGCATGACGTCGAGCCGTTCGAGGGCGCCCAGCGCGGCGATTTCGGGCATGCACAGCCCGGAACAGTAGTTGCAGAGCCGGATGTAGCGGCCAAGCTTCCCGCCCTCCTCGTCGAGGGCGGCGCGCATGAGCCGGAAATTTTCCTGCGTGGCGTAGGTGCCGCCGAAACCTTCGGTCGTGGCCCCGAACGGAACGTAGTCGAGCAGACTCTGGCCGGTCGTCCGGATGACGGCGATGACGTCGGCGCCCTGTTTCGCCGCGGCGCGGGCCTGAACAATATCTTCATGAATATTTCCCGTGGCGACGATGACGTACAGCAGCGGTCCCGTCTTGTCGCCGGCGGCGCGCAGCGTATCCTCGCGCCGCGCCCGATTCGCGCGGACGCGCTCGACGGTCGCGCGGGCCAGTTCCGTCGCCTTCGCCCGAACCTCGAACAGGTCGCCCATGGGAAGAGCGGCCAGGTCGAGTTCGCCGTTCGACGTGCGTTCGGCGATCTGCTGTGGCGTGAGGCCGGTTTTGAGAACCGCGTTTCCGATCGCATTCGCGGCGCCCATCGCCAGCTTGCCCGCCTTCTGCAGATGCGCGATCACGACGTTCGGCAGCGGCACCTCTTCGGCATCGACGCCGTCGACGCCCAGAAGCCGCAGCACGGCGCGCTCGACGGCCACCGTCGTGTGACGGTCGATGAACTTCTGGGTATCGAGGGCGATCTTATGAGCCAGTTCGCGCGCCTCGGCAACCCGCTTCGGATCGAGATTCAGTTTGCTGTGTGACATCCGATTCTCCATTCCCTTCCGTGTTCAGCCGCGAAGCTTCGTTCGGGCCAACTCGAGGAGCTCCCCGTCGAGGCCGAGCAGTTCCGCCACACGCACCGCATCACGCGGCGGGGGGCTGTCCCACCCTACCTGTTCGAGCCGGTAGTCCATGTGCTCCTGAAGCTGGTCGAAACTCCGCTCCTTCTGGATATCGAGCCGGCTCCGCAGTTCCTCGAAGTCGGCCCGTTTCAACCCGATGACCTGGAAATGCCTCATCCCCTTCCCCACCACGTTGCCGTAATGCGTCGAGGCGAGACAGAAGCCATTATACCGCGAGACGTATTCGAGCAGTGCACGCATCAGCGCTTCCCCCTCTTCGGGGTTCGTGCCGCGCGCGAACTCGTCCAGCGTCGCGAGTCCCATGCCGTGTCGCATCAGCCCGAGCAGCCTCCCGACCTCGGCGACTTCCGCGCCGAAGGTACTCAGCCCCTGCTGCACCGACTGGAGGTCGTCCGACAGGTAGAAAACATACTCGAGCGGCGGCATCTCGAGCCGCGCGGCGGGGACGAAAAACCCGCACATCGCAAGCGCCGCGTGAAGCGTCACCGTCGCCAGCACGACGCTCTTGCCGCCCATGTTGGCACCGGTGATCACATTCGCACCCGCTCCCAGCTCGATCGAGATCGGCACGAACGCCCTGCCCCGCTCCGCCAGCTCGGCTGCCACCATTGGGTTAACGGCGTTTTCCATGATATACTTTTTACTATTCAATTTCACGCATGGTCTGACGGCGTTCATCTCGAGCGCCAGCAAGGCCTTCGCCAGCAGGAAGTCGAACGCTCCGACGACGGCCACACACGCATCGAGTTCCGGCAGGGAAGCGCGCAACCGGGTCGTCAGGATTCGACGCACCTGCTCTTCGGCCTGCCGTTCCCGGACCACCAGCGCACGGCGCCGCTCCATCAGCCCTTCCCGCTCTCCGACATCACTTCCGGCAGCGCCACTCAGGAGTCTGCGCTCCACATCCTGTTTTTCCGCCCGGACCGCCGCCAGTTCGGAATCATAGGTATCGGCGAGGAAAAAAGATCGC
>MWAR01000436.1 GCA_002068715.1 bacterium ADurb.Bin374 | reverse complement strand
CTTCGTGGGCGGCTGGGTGCAGAAGATCGTGCCGCAGGCCGGCCTCCTCGGGTCTCTCGCGGGAATCGGCCTCGCACTGATCGGTTTCATGCCGCTGCTCAAGATCTTCGGCATGCCCGTCGTCGGCATGATCTCTCTCGGCCTCATCCTCTACAACCTCGTCGCGAAGATCAGGCTGCCCCGGAACTTCCCCGGGGTCTTCCTCGCCATCGGTTTGGGCACGCTCGTATATTATGTCTTGGGCTATTTGCAGTTGCCGGGAGGCTCGGCCAGCCTGCCCAGCCCCGAGTTTCACTTCGGGCTGCCGATTCCGACGCTGGACTTCCTCAAAGGCTTGAACAACGCGATGGCCTACCTGCCGGTCGCCTTCCCGTTCGCCCTGCTGACCGTCATCGGTGGCATCAACGTCACGGAAAGCGCCCGCGTGGCCGGCGACCATTACAACACCCGCGACATCCTGCTCACCGAGGCCATCGCGACACTGATCGCCGGAGTCTGCGGCGGGGTTGCACAGTCGACGCCGTATATCGGCCAGCCCGCCTACAAGGCGATGGGCAGCCGCGCGGGATACACCCTGCTGACCGGCATCTTCGTCGGTCTGGGCGGCATTCTTGGCTATATCGGGTTCATCGTGGAGCTGATTCCCGAAGCGGTGCTTGCGCCGATCCTCATGTTCGTCGCGCTGGACATCATGTGCCAGGCATACGAAGCCTGTCCGACGCGGCATGCGCCTGCGGTCGCGTTCGCCTACTTCCCCACCGTCGCCCGCCTTCTGGCCATCCAGTATGCCGGCGCGGCGGCGGCGCCCGACAAGGTCGCCAAACTCTTCGAAACCGCGAAGGGCCTTCCCGACGTCGTCGTCACCGTCGCCCTCGGGAACGGATTTATACTTACGGCTATGCTCTGGGGCGGTTTCCTCGCGGCGTTGATCGATCGCAAGTTGAAGGAGTCATCCGTGTATCTGCTGATCTGCGCAGGGCTGACGTTCTTCGGTATCATCCACTCGGCCGTGCCGGACGGTAACATGTATCTCCCCTGGCTGCTGCAGCCCGAGGCGTATCGGCAGATCCCGTATCAGTTCGCCATGGCCTATCTCGTTCTCGCCGGGATGATGTTCGGCCTCTCGTTCACGGCCGAAAGCAGGGAACCCCTTCCGCAGGCTGGCCACGGCTCCGGCCCGGGCCATGCCCATGGCTGAGAGATGAAGCCCTGATTGCCCTCGGATATACGAAACCGGCTGTCTGCCAAGGCAAACAGCCGGTTTCTTTCTGAACGGGAACTTATGCGTTACAGGACAACTGCTGCTTCAACGTTCCGGTAATCCCTTTGCCAGGTTCAAAGCTCCAGTTCCTGGCGAGGCGCGATGCGCATGCTATAGAAGGAACGATGGATG
The DNA here is from genome assembly GCA_002068715.1 of bacterium ADurb.Bin374. The sequence continues at coordinate 1,666 of MWAR01000436.1, read as the reverse complement.
AAGACGGTCGATACGACGAAGAAGACCGCCGCCAGGGCATGCGTCAGGCCTGCCTGGCCGCCTGCCGCCATGCCCACGGCCATCTCGACGGCCAGGAGGCCGAACAGGGTCGTGAACTTGATGATCGGGTTCATTGCCACCGAGCTGGTGTCCTTGAACGGGTCGCCGACCGTGTCACCGGCCACGCAGGCGTCGTGCAGGTCGGTTCCCTTGGCGTGAAGCTCCGTCTCGACGATTTTCTTCGCGTTGTCCCAGGCACCGCCGGCGTTGGCCATGAAGATGGCCTGGTAGAGCCCGAACAGCGCGATCGAGATCAGGTAGCCGATGAAGAAGAACGGCTCGAGGCAGGCGAACGCCAGGGTTGTGAAGAAGACCGCCAGGAAGATGTTCCACATGCCCTTCTGCGCGTAGATCGTGCAGATCTCGACGACCCGCTTGCTGTCTTCGATCGAGGCTTTCTCTGTCGTGCCGAGCTTGATGTTCGCCTTGATGAACTCGACGGCCGCATACGCACCCGCGACAACGGCCTGCGTGGAGGCGCCGCTGAACCAGTAGATGACGGCACCGCCGGCAATGAGGCCGAGCAGGAACGGCGGATGCATCACCGAGAGGCTTGTCATGCTCTCGGTCAGCCCGTTGGTGAGCGACATGATGATCGAGAAGATCATGGTGGTCGAACCGACGACCGCGGTGCCGATGAGAACGGGCTTCGCCGTGGATTTGAACGTGTTTCCCGCGCCGTCGTTCTCTTCGAGAAGCTCCTTCGCGACGGTGAAATCGGGCGTGAACCCGAACTCCTTCCTGACTTCCTCGCCGATGCCGGGAAGCGTTTCGATCATGGACAACTCGTAGACCGACTGGGCGTTGTCCGTGACCGGGCCCCGCGATGGTGACCGGCCCCATGCCCAGAAAGCCGAACGCGACGAGGCCAAACGCGAAGACCGCTGGCGCCTTCATGATATCGGACGGGACTCCGAGGCTGACAATGTAGGCGATTCCCATCAGGCCGACGATCGTCATGCCCAGCCAGTAGCCGCTGAAATTCCCCGCGGTGAGCCCCGACAGGATATTGAGCGACGCCCCGCTTTCTCGCGACGAATTCACCACTTCGCGGGTATGGCCGGAGTTCACCGAGGTGAAGATCTTGACCATTTCAGGCACGACCGCGCCGGCCAGCGTTCCGCAGGTGATGATGGTGGCGAGCTTCCACCAGAGCGAGCCGTCCCCTAGATTCGGGATCAGCAGCGCACTGCATGCGTAGGTGACGGCGACCGAGATGAGCGAGGTGATCCACACCAGCGTGGTGAGGGGAATTTCGTAAGCGAACTTGGTGGCCTGGCCATACTTGCCGTGCATGATGAATTCGTTGAGGAAGTAGCTCCCCACCGAGGTCACCACCATCATGACGCGCATCGCGAAGATCCAGACGAGCAGCTGCACCTGCACCGATGCGGAAGACACGGCCAGCATGATGAACGTGACGAGCGCCACGCCAGTGACGCCATAGGTTTCGAACCCGTCCACCGTCGGGCCGACCGAGTCGCCCGCGTTGTCGCCCGTGCAGTCGGCGATGACGCCCGGATTGCGCGCATCGTCTTCCTTGATCTTGAACACGATCTTCATCAGGTCGCTGCCGATGTCGGCGATCTTCGTGAAGATGCCGCCG
>MWAR01000435.1 GCA_002068715.1 bacterium ADurb.Bin374 | reverse complement strand
CGCGCCACTCTTCAACGGCGGCTGCCAGGGGTTCGCCCATCTCCGACCGCTCGGACCGGTTGAAGCTGATCAGACGCCACGCAAGATGACTCCGCTCGCCGCCGGACCAGTTCGACACGTCACGCCAGTCGCCTATTTTCATCGACTCGAATCTGCTCCGCAGCTGCCGCGTGAACGCCTGGTGTCTCTTCTTGTCGGCCTCGATGCGAGACTCGGCCTGAGCACCAGCTGCAACGGCCAGAAACCTGGAGGCGGAAGCCAGATCAGGGGCGATGTGGATGAACAGAAACTCGAGCAGCCGGGTCGCCTCGTGCGGATCGTTCACGAGCGCCGATCTCGTACACTCGGTAAGTTCCCGCACGATCTCGAGCCGCAGGGGGGTGAATCCGCACCGCCCGCTGTCGGGCAGATCATCGGCGAGACCGAAGGGTGCGGCCCGTGACGGCGTCGGGCGGGTTAGCCGCCGCAATCTCAGATTGAGATACGAAAGAACCGACTCGGGACGGTTCACTTTCTCAACGCGAATGTCCTCCATCAGGATCAGGAAGAGCTCGGTCAGAATTTCCCTGCACCGGTCGGTGAACGTCAGGCATGATCTCTGCCAGAATCTGGCCTGGTCCATCACGAAAGGCCCGAACGCGCTCAACAACCCGTCGACGCCGCGTTCCGGCGCGGCAAGAAACGAAGACAACGCCTGTTCGAGCGCCGCATCCCGCATGATCCTCACCTCGAACGTTATATGAACCAAGTATAGCGGCTGCCCAAAGATTTTTTCATCTTTTTTTTTCCCCGACCCGCCCGCCCGGTTGATGTATGGGTGACGACCGCCGAACGGAGGACAAACGACATGATGTGCTGCAACGAGTGCCCGTTTCACCCGACCCTCGGAAACGCTGTCGAGCGCTGTCCGAATCCCATCTGCTCCGCGTCCGGCCACCAGTGCCGCGACGGATACTGCGCCCTCACGGTGCGGGAGCGATGTTTCCAGGACCAGTTCGTCATCAGCCGCCTCTACCAGGAACACCCCCTCGCGATCCGGCTCGCGGAACACACCTTCGAAACCGCCTGCCTCCGGCGCGACCGCCCCCTCCTCCTGGCGCTTCTCCATGCCGCGACGCCGGAGCTGCGCCGCACGTTCTGGAAGCGCCTCCATGATTTTCAGCCGCGCATCCTCTGGATGCTCAACCCCGTTTTCGCGGCGGCCGGCCTGTCGCCGGTTCCTTCGCTCCAGGGCCTCGGCCCGCGCGAAGAGGCGTATATGGAAGCCCTCTACGCCAACCCATACGCCGGAAGGTTCCTCTTCCCGCCAGACCGCGAGCCGCCTCAGCCCTGGGTCACGCCCAGCCGCCAGACCGCCGGCTCGATGAACGCCTGAAGGAGGTTTCGATCATGATGTGCTGCGCCCGGTGTTCTCTGCGCCCGAAAACCCGGCCGAACGATGGCTGTACACAGACCTCCGATGGAACCGGGTACACCCGTCCGCCCCTGCCGGAAGGCCTGTTCATCTGCCTTTCCCCCCGCTGCCCGCGCCCCGGGACGGCGACCGGAAACATCGGAAACACCCCATCCGAAGCCGTTCACGCATGTCCGGACTGTCCTCAGCGGCAGAAGGTCGATCTCTGCCCGCACGATCTCTGGGTCATGACCGGTCTCGCGCGCGGCGACGAATTTGCCGCGCGAACAGCCCATCACACGCTCGACACCGTTGTTTCATGTGAATCTGAGGAGCTGACCTGCGAGCTGTTCCTGAACGCCGAACCCGAGACGCGAAGGGAATTGTGGCATCGCATGACGGCCTGCCATCCCGACCGTCTCGACCTGTTGAACCAGATCTTCGAACGACTCGGGCTTTCCCCTCTCGACAAAGGCCAGTGGCCCGACCGCATTTTCGACTACCGCCTCGCCATCGCATGAACTGCATCAGCAGGCCGAGCTGCACTCGCTTCATGCTTTGTGATTCAGCGGTTGTGAAATCAGGGATGCTTCGACATGCGGCACGGACCGGCGTATCATCACTCGGGAGACATCATTTCGAGCCGGCGTCACGCCGGGAAATCATATGGCAGAACAGATTAATAATTGTTCATATATATTAATGCGACTGATATCCGGCGGACAGACGGGCGTCGACCGGGCGGCGCTCGACGTCGCCCTCGAGCACGGCATCCCGGCGGGAGGATGGTGTCCTGCCGGCAGGCACAGCGCCCGAGGCCGCATCCCGTCCCGCTACCCTCTCGTCGAGACCGAGACGCCGGCCTATCCGCAGCGGACGCGCCAGAACATCCGCGACTCGGATGCGACTCTGGTGATTACGCTGGGCGCGCCGGCGGGCGGAACCCTGCTGACGATCAAGCTTGCCGAACGGCTGAAACGCCCCTGCCTCGTCATCGACCTCGCGGTGCACCGCATTCAGGCGGCGCGCATCGAGATCCTCGAATGGCTTCAGGCCGTCCGGCCTGCCGTACTGAACGTCGCGGGACCGAGGGCGTCAGAATCGCCCGGCCTCGGCCGGAGCGTGCGGGCCATTCTTCGCGACGTGCTCGCCCCACCGCAGCCGGGTTCACCGGTCACCCCGTGGCCGCCTGAACGCCAGCGCACGCAGAAACTGCCGGGAATGGACAGGTGATCCCGTCCCTCAGCCGTTCGGCAGCTGGGGAACGCCGGAACCGCCCGGCAGCTTGAGCATCTCCTCGCGCACCTGCCGTTTCATCTCCTCGGGAAGCCGCGACTCATAGATCGAGATGATCTCGAGCCCGTCGCGGTGCAGGGCCTCGGCCTCGGCGAACATCTTCCCGAGTTGGTCGATCGTGCGCTTCAGATCGTCCGAAAGCTGCTTCTCGATGCTTCCCCATTTCGAGACGAGCGTCGCGTTCAGCTTCTGGTTGTGCTCGAGAAGTTTGTAGATGAGCATCTGCGGGTTGCCCTGGGAAGCGCCCTTGAACTCGGCGAACTTGAGCCCCATCTCCTGTTTCCAGGCCTTCAGCGACTCGAGTTCGGCCAGCAGGGACCGGATCTGCTCGTCCTTCTCGTCGAGCTTCTGTGTGAACGACTCCTCGATGCGCTTCGACTGCTTGTAGAGATCCTCCGACAGGCTGGCCCGGGCGCCTTCGTGCTCGGATTTCACAGCTTTCAGCTCCCGCTCCGCCTGCTCGCGGATCATCGTGATCTCACGGTTCTTGAAATACAGACCGATCTTCGCCCCGATCGTGAACAGCACGGTTATGACGAGTACAAAAAGAATGGCTGATACGGTATCCATGTGTCCCCCGTCGATATAGAGAAATGAAATTCAGGAATCTCCTTGAAGATACCCTTGTAATATTTTGCTGTACATTTTTGAAACAAGGAAAAACAGAAGAAAATAAATCACATAAAACAGGAAACCGAGCTTTTGGTGAAGGAAGTAAAAGGGTGGGTGATAAAAGCCGGAGAACTCCAATAAATAGAATTTCATCCTAGGTAATTCCTGAAGAAGAACATAACAGAAGGTCATGATAATAAATAGCATCGAATAATCGACAGCTGACTTGGACTGTAATTTTGATTCTTTCCATTTCAAGAAAGTATTCCATACCACTGCAAAAGAAAAAGGCAAAAGGAAAACAAAACAAACCAAATAGAACCAGGAAATTACGTATCCGTCAAAAAGAGCATCTCCAACAAAAGCATCCCTGACCCTGCCTTTGGGTGAAAAGAAGTAAACGAATAAAATGAGAAATAACGCCAAGCACCGAATAACAACATCCGGCGAAACACCGAGGATGCCGTTCCTTTTCATTCCTCCATCCTCCTGATGAAAATGGAACGATGTTCCAGCATCCGTTCAGTTGACGATTTTCACGCAAACAAGATGTCGCCGCTGGTGCTGAGGACGTTGAACGAGGCGCCGGCCGTGCCGGATTCGGCAATCGTTCCGGCGCC
>MWAR01000434.1 GCA_002068715.1 bacterium ADurb.Bin374 | reverse complement strand
GCGCAACGCCCCGATGACGACGCGCATCGCCTGAACCTCGGAGCCGCCGGCCGGTTTGCGGTTCCACGGAATGACGGCCCGGTCAGCGCGGCCGCCGGCGCAGCCGATGTTCAGCTCACCCTCGGTCTCGCTGTCGAGGTTGATCAGCCTGCGTCCCTCGAACGATGCCGGAGTCAGGCCATAGACACCCGTGAAATCGCCTTCCTCGTCGACAGTGAACAGAAGTTCGAGACGGCCGTGATCGGCGACCGAACCGCGCATGATGCCGAGGAGCGTCGCAACCCCGATGCCGTTATCGGCGCCGAGCGTCGTGCCGTTCGCCGTAACCCAGTCGCCCGAGACGACCGGAACGATCGGATCGCGCGTGAAGTCATGCCGGCTCGCGGGGATGCGATCGCCGACCATGTCTAGATGCGCATGCAAAACGGTGACAGGTTCGTCTTCGCGGCCGGCGGTGGCAGGCATCTTGACGAGAAGATTTCCGGTCTGGTCTGACCGGACCTCGAAGCCGAGGCGGCTGGCTTCGGATTTCAGATATTCCCGGAGAGGGCCTTCGTGCTTGGAAAGGCGCGGAAACGCGCTGATGTCCCAGAATGCCTGCCAGATTTCGCCCGCCGGGCCGGATCGGAGAGGTTCGGGGCAGGTCGTCTGGGAAGTCGCGACGGCCTTCGCGCCACAAGGCCAGACAATCGCGAGCAATGCAACCACGAGAATCATGAAGTCGTTTCTCAATTGCGCGGGACTCTTCATACGTCTCTCCGAGGAGGAAGTTTTTCCTCATGGTACCATCGATCGCCGTTCGAGAGGAATGGGGTGACGCATATTTCTTCATATTCAGGCAAAAATCGCGCATGCCGAGGCAGGGCAGAAGCAGAGGCGCTTGCCGAATTTCTGCGTCTGCAAGTGTGGTAGAATATCGGCTGCGACAGATCGCAACGCCATTCAACGAGGGGATGCAAGCCGGTGAAACGCCTTTTCAGAAAATATTGTTCGCTATATTTTGTCGTCTGTGCGTTCTGGTTCACGTTTCAGGGAGCCCCCGCCGCCGCCTCGGGGCCGGACCTCATATACAGCCCGGAAGATCTCTCCTTCGGGTTGGAACAGGCCGCGCGCGTCATCGGTGATGCCGACGTCGAGGCCATTCTGACAAAACTGCTCGGGAAGAACGCCTTTCTCATCCCCCTCCTCCAGCTCGACCGGCCGGACCGGCGTGAGACGATCAGGCGCATTCTGCAGCTCGAGGCAACCGTCAGAACCGTCGACCTGAAGGATCTGGGGAAGTTTGAAACAGCCCTCCGGCTCGACGCTTTCACCGACCTGTGGAAGAGCATCCAGGGGCTCCGGGGAAAAGCGGCGTCCGAAGCCCAGCTAGAGGGTTTGCGCCGGGCGGTCGAAACCTACGGAACGCTCGTCGATCTCTCGCGCCGGCTGGGCAGCACGCCGAAACGCGGCAGATACGCCTACCTGCTTGCCCTGGCCCGCGAGGAGCTCGCCCGGCGCATCAAGGATCCGGAGAAGGTTCGTGCGCTCAAACGGCTCATACGTGAGGATCTCCTCGAGGCACTCGCGAATATCGGCACCCGGCCGGATCGCGACGAGCCCGCCACGAAAGCCGATATCGAGGAGAAGCTCGAGACACTCGATCAGGAGTTCGGCGGCATCAACCCGCTGCGCGCCCCCTCGGGCAAGAGCGTCACGACCACCTCGGCGATGGGCATACGACGACATCCGAAAACCGGCAGGTTGCGGCCTCACAACGGCATCGATCTCGCCGGTTCCGGCTGCGACGGCTGGACCGTCGCGGCGGCCGGTCCCGGCAGGGTCGTGCGCAGCGACTGGAACGGAGGATACGGGTATATGGTCGTCCTGCGCCACGATCTCGACGCCGGCGTGTTATACAGCCGGTACGGTCATCTCCGGCGCGAGGGGCGCGTCCCGCCTGGAACCGTGGTGGGCCGAGGCGACCGTATCGGGCTGTGCAACAACACCGGCGTCTCGACCGGCCCGCATCTTCATTTCGAGGTCCGGCGCGACGCCGAAACCGGCCGGCCCCTCGATCCGAAGCCCCTTCTCACGGGACCGACGGCAAACCTTTTCGGCCAATGAGCCGACCGGAGCATATTTCATGAAATCATATATATCAACAATTATTTCCATCGCGATGCTCGTTTCGTCCTGCGCCGCGTCGGGAGCCGAAGTCGGCTCGAGCCTAGCGGAGAAGCTCCGGGTGCTGCGCGAGAAACGGGGCGGCGCCATCGCCTCGGCCGTGACGAAGCTTCCAGACCGGCCGGCGAGCCCGGTGCCGTCTCCGAAGCCGACGGTCGAGGCAGAACCAGACCTGGCCGATCCGGACGGGGTGCTGGCAGACCTCGAGGCACGGAGACCCGCCGATGCCATCGACTGGAAGCCCGTTATCGCGCTCCCGGATTCAGTTCACGCTCAGGCAGGCTCCGAGGAGATGGTGAAATCCCCAGGCCTCCTCGTCTCGGCCAGCGGCGAACCGTTCCTTCTCGAACCGCGAGAACGACAGATCTCCGCTCTCGATCCGGCAAGCGGGCGACTGACGCCGTTCTCCCGCGACCGCTCTCCCGGTCTCATCGAGATAGCCGACGCGGCCGTGCTCGACTATGAAAGCCTCGTTCTGGCCGACAACAGCCGGCAGGCGGTGTATCTGTTCCGGGCGTTCCGACACGCGGCGACGATCGGCCTCGTCGGCGAGCGGCGCCTGTTCCGGTTCATCCGACACGTGTTCGCGCTTCCCGACGGCCGATTCGCCGTTTCCGACGCCGGCGCGAACCGCAGTTTTGTCTTCGGCCCGGACGGTGGGATCCTGGCCGAAATCGACGGCACCGTCGAGCCGGTCTGGCTTGCCGGGAAGTTCGTCCGACTGGTCACGGATGAGAAGCAGGTTCGGGCCCTCGCCGTCGATCCCGCTTCCGGTCGCGAATCGTCGTTGTTCACCTACACGCCGTCATCCGGCCGGATTCCTCTGGACGCCAGGGCCGTCGGAACGGCCGCCTCTGGAAACGAGCTCGTCGTGCTCGTCTCCGAGGGAACGGGAGACGCCGACCACCCCGCATGGAGCCGCGTTCTCCGATACCGCGCGGGAGCCATTCGGACGGCCTCAGTTCTGCCGGATCTCTCGTTCGACCTGGCCGGCAGGCGCTCCTGCGTGCTGACCGAACGCGGCGGCACGGCGAAACTGCTCGCCCTCCGCCAGACATCCGCCGGCATCGGCATCTTCGCCGCCACCCCGCCCTGAACTCCGGTTCGGCAGAACGGATGCGTTTGATCCAGAAGGCAGGCCAGTCCGTGATCGTCGAAGAGTTCGAGACGATCAGTCGACGGTGATCGACTTGCTCACGTTTTTAGGCACGTCGGGGTGGACCCCGTGGCCTTCGATCTCGAGCCGGTTCAGCATCTCCATCTTGTGCAGGCTCATCCGGAACGCGAGGAGCTGGAGGACGACCGTCGCGGAGAAAATCGTCATCAGGGGGTTCCCGGTCCGCGGAAGCGTTATATACCCATATCTATACTTATTCGACGCCGCCGGCACGATCGAGACGGCTTCCCGCAGGCGTTCGTCGTCCTCGGCAATCATGAACACGTCGGCGCCCCTGATCTTGTGGGTGTTGATCTGCGAGATCGTGAGGTTCACGTCCAGTTCCGCCGGCCCGGTGATGAACAGCAGCGGGTAGTTGCCATACATGCTGCCGAAAAAGTCGTGCTTCGCGAACACATCTTTGAACAGCCGTTCCTCGACCGCGCTCGCCAGCTTCGGCGGCTTGTCGTCGAATGCGTATGCCGCCACCGAGTCGAACAGTCTGCCGACGGCACGCGTATCGAGAGATCGGCCCTCCGGGTCCTCGACGATGCGGTGCACGGCCTGGCCGAACGTCTCGAGCAGGCCGCGCACGTTGGCGAGGCCGAAGACGGTGTTCACGCCGAGAATCGTGTTCGGGCCGTGTTTGAACTCCGACGCCTCGAACCCCTCGGTGTGATTGAGAACGATCTCGCGGATCTTGAGCGCGCCTTCCTTGGCGATGCCGAGCAGACGCGTGGCGAGAATGTGCATGCTCGGCGCCTGGTGGATTTCCTGGGCGACGAGTTCGATCTCGCGCGACGTGGTCTTGATCGTCCGGTCGATCAGGCCGGGAATCCGTTCCATCGCCTCGCGCCAGTCGGCTCCTGATTCTATATTTTCAGATTTTTTATTGACGCGTTTCGCCGCGGGCGTTCGACGGCCCTGACGATGCTCCCGGAGCCGCACGGCGAGAATCAGCAGGACCATCAGCTGGTTGATGAAGCTCTTCGTCGCGGGCACGGCGATCTCGGGGCCGCAGAAGAGGGGGATGCACAGGTCGGACTTTTCCTGGCCCAGCGTCGAGTTGGTGTTGTTGAGAATGCAGATGCGCTTCACGGTCGGGTATGCCTGCTCGACCATATTGAACACATCGATCAGGTCCTTCGTCTCGCCGCTCTGGCTGATGCCGATGATCAGGTCGGTCGGCCGCAGAGACCGCGTGCACTGGGCGCGAAATTCGCCGGGCAGCAGGGGAATCACCGGCAGGCCGCAGATTTCGTTGAAGAAGATCGGCGCGGTTTTCGCCGCATGGAATGAGCTTCCGCAGGCGAGGATGTAAATCGTGCCGCCTTTTTCCGCCGCGCCCGACACCATGCGCAAAAACGTGCGGATACGCGCGTCCACGTCGTCGATGTCGTCGAGGTCGAACGTCGCGTCGATCATTTTGAGCAGCAGGGGCAGGTTGCGCCGGCCGGTTCCGCCGATGTCGCACAGTTCGTCGAGAAGACTGCCGTAGGATGACTCGAAATCGGTGTCGCACTCCGCGGGCGGGTCGGCCTCGACGA
>MWAR01000433.1 GCA_002068715.1 bacterium ADurb.Bin374 | reverse complement strand
CGCCTGCCTTCGAATCACCACCCCGAATCCGACTGAAGGTATCAGATGAAAGAAACAGGCATGGCCGAAATATCCGGGGTGAGCGGCAGAAGGTGGTCGACCAGGCAGATGACGCCGCCCGGGCCGGCCGAAAGATGCCGGTTATTATATTTTAGTAAAAATACTATTTCGTCTTCGGGGGCGACTTCGGTATCGGGCCGGCTACGGTGCAATCACATCGTAAACTGGCCGAAGCCGGTGGTATTTCCTTGCTATTCCGTGTTTTGATCGGGTATTTTTCTCATGTGCCGTTCGTATCTTGCCCCGGAGTGTTTCCGGCGAGGAGAGACATATCGTGAATTCATCGCTTTCATGTGCTCAACGAGCTCTTTTGGGGAGATTCGCCGGGCTGGTGTGCGTGCTCTCGCTCATCGTGGTCTGTCCGGCGAGTGGCCTTCAGATCATGTATCAAGGCGCGATCCAGGGGGCCATGGGGCCGCTTTCCGGGGGCAACATGGCGTTGCTGAAAGGGGAGGTCGACGCGGCCAGGGCGAAGGAGCGTGAAACCCTGCTGGTTTCACCGGGAAGCATCCTGGGAGCGACCCTGGAGTGCGGCCGGGACAAAGGAAAACAGATGTTTTCCATCATGAACGAGTGCGGGTTCGACGTCATGACGCCGGGGCAGCACGATTTCGTATTTGGCCTCGACACCCTGTTGGAGAGAAGTTCCGAGGTGGGTTTCCCGCTCGTCCTGACGAACGTGACCTTCGAGCCGCAACCGGGCGCGGATGTGCCGGACACGTCGGCTGTCAAACCGTATGTCATGTTGGAGCGGTTCGGAAAGAAGATCATGGTCTTCGGGGTGATCTGTCCGACGGTGGAAAAGGACTGGCCGGGATGGGAAACCAGGATCCATCTCGAGCAGCCGCTCGAGTCCGTCCAGAAATACGAAGCCGAGGCGAAACATGCGGATCTGGTGATCGTTCTGGCAAACCTGTCGTTCCGCGATTCCATTCTATTTTTGAAGAAATTGAAATGGGTGAACCTCATCATCGGAAATCCGATGGGGCCCGATGAAGTGTTCTACGGAGAGTGCCTCGACTTTTCGCTGCGTGACGGCAGGCGCATCTGCTGGACCATGAATGGCAATCCGCGTGCGGGTTCCGTGAGCCTGCGGTCGGTCGACGGCCTCTGGGAGATCGGTTCCGCCAGGCCTGAGCCGCTTCTGGGCCATTCCGAAGATGTTGAAACGGCGCGACGCATCAAAGCCGTCGAGGATGAAATCCTGGCGACGTATTCGCAAACGCTGGCGACGCTGACGGACTCGGAAAGCGAAGATTCCATCGGCACTCTGCTGAACGCCGTCCGGACCGAGCTTGGGACGGAGATTTGCATCATCCCCACCAGTGCTTTCGGATCGATGAAAAAGCAGAATCTTTCTGCGAATCTGACGGAAATCGAGCTCCGGTCGGTGTTCCATTTCCCGGACCGCGCTGCCATGATGCGCGTCGACGGGGCGACCATCGCCAAACTCTGGAAGCGGCGGAACGAGCCGCTGGTGAACGAAACAGGCATTTCCATGGCCGGAATCAAAGAAGAGAAAGGGCGTCTGATCGTCAACGGGCGGGTGCTGGTGCCCCACGATGCATACAAAGTGGCGACGACGGAATACCTGGCGCGCGGGGCCTTTTCCCTGCTCAAGCCGGATGTTTCGGGCCTGCGCCGCGAAACCGTTCAGGATGTCCTGGTCGAATTCTTCTCGAAAAGCGCCGAAGAGCGCCGGACGGCGGTGAACAGGCTCGAACACCGGCCGATCGTCAAGCAGACGCTTTCCGTGCGTGGCTCCTACAGCCAGGTGAGCTTCTCGGACGCCGTTCGGGGATATCAGTATTCCGACCCGAAGGCGTTATATCCCAACAGCGATATTCCAAATTTCGTGGGCGCCGAGCACCTCGCCCGAAACGCCATGGTGCACTGGGAGGCCACCAGCCTCACCCCGGATCACGAGTATTTCGCGCGCTTCGACACGACCTACAAGGATTTCCGGGAATACAAGGCCGCCGACAACTGGAACCTCACCCTGCGGTACCGGCGCAATGACGCCGAACCGAAATGGCTCCCGTTCGGCGAGTTGAACCTGTTCGGCACAAACCTCGAGCCGGATGTCGCCGGCCACAAGCGGCCCCTGTTCGGCAAGGTCGTTCTCGGCATGGCCCGAAAAGACGATCGCGACCTGCGCCTGTTCGCGGGCGTGGGGAAGATCTACCGCTTTTCGATGAATGGCCGCCCCGAAAACGCCGGCGTGAACCTTGGGTACGAATACACCGGAAAGGTCGGGAAAAACGCCACGCTGGACTCCGTGTTCACCTATTTCACGTCGTTCGACAACGACAAGCTGACCACCTACGATGGGAATATCGGCCTGAAAATTCCGATCGTATCGAGGCTTTCCGCCGAGTTCCGATACTACCTGTTCGGCTGGCGCGACGCATCGATCGGCGGAACGGCTTTGCGTGCCGAGACGTTCAGCGGGCTGTCCTATGATTTGATGCTCCGCCATTTCTGACCCGCCTGAGGAGGGCCTTTGGCGTTTCCTTGACGGTTCATTTCTGAGAGGGCCGAAACCATTGATGTATATTTATAGCTATATAATTGAGGAGTTCTGGGGACCCCGCTGCGGTAAACACCGGAACCCTGACCGTTCGAGAAATGCTGTCTGATCTGCACAAACCGGCTCCAGGATAGCTGATATGCGACTTCCACCGTTGGTGCCCCGTGATCGGGAGGAGTATCTTCTCGATCACTGTCGCGGCCGGGCGGTTCTGCATCTGGGGTGCGCCGATTGGCCGCTGACCAGGGCCCGGCTGCGTGACGGATCACTGCTGCATGCGAAGCTGGCCGCGGTCACCGACCGGTTGTGGGGCATCGATGCAAGCGCCGACGGAATCAGGCTGATGGCCGATGCCGGGTATCTCAACCTGGCAGTGCTCGGCAGAACGGAGGAGCTGGCGCCCACCCTGAGACGCACGTTCGACCGGCTGGTGGCGGGTGAAATTCTCGAACATCTCGACGATCCAGGCTCGTTCCTGGCCGGCCTGCGCGGGGTGTGCCACCCCGGGACGCTCCTGCTGCTGACCGTGCCGAACTTCGCTTCCCTCAAGCGTCTCCCCAGGCTGTTGTGGGGGGAAGAGACGGTTCATCCCGACCATCGCGCCTATTACTCGGTAGTGACCGTCACGCGGCTCTGCCGGGAACAGGGGTTCAGGTGCCGCGAAGTCTTCAGTTCCTGGGGAACGCGCGGGCGGTTCGCGTTTCTGCTCAACCCCATCTGCAGGCGGCTTCCATTCCTGCAGGCATTCGCAGACGGCTTCTGCTTCGCGTTTTCCCCCGTCGCGGCGCCCGAGACCGGCAGATGAACCTTTGCGTCACGACGCAGCACCGCTTCGATCGGACGCCGGATGGGGCGTTCTGGACGGATTCCGCTTTCCCGTATGCCTTCTGGAACCGCTACCGGGAAGAGTTCCCTGAGGTCAGGGTTCTTGCGCGGGTCAGGGACGTTCCGATGCCGCCCCCGCGTGCCGCGCGCTCGGACGGGCCGGGGGTGACGTTCGCGCCCGTTCCCTACTATGTGGGCCCGTGGGCGTTCATGCTGAATCGCGGAAACGTGCGGACGGCCATGCGCCGTGCGATCGGGCCATACGATGCCGTTCTGTTCCGGGTTCCCGCCCCGTTGCCGGCGCTGTGCCTCGATTTTCTCTCCCGCCGTGGGCAGCCGTTCGGCGTCGAAGTGCTCGGCGACCCGATCGACCTGTTCTCACCCGGCACCTACACCACGCCGGCCTTGCCGCTGATCCGGTTCCTGACATGGCTCGAGCTTCGACGCATCTGTCGCCGGGCCGCCGTCGCCGCATACGTCACGCGCGAAGCCCTCCAGCGGCGCTATCCGACGAAGGGCGTTTCGTTCGGCTATTCCGACGTGAGCCTCGCAGAGGGGGAACTGGCCTGCCGCCCGCGAAAATTTCCCGGGAATGTCCCGCCCTTCCGGCTGTTGTTCGTCGGATCGCTGCACCACCGGCAGAAAGGCCCGGATGTGCTGTTGCGAGCCGTTCGCGACCTGCAGCTCGCCGGCCTAGATATATCTATTACTATAGTAGGAGATGGCCCCGAACGGCCTGGGCTGGAGGGGTTGGCCGGAGAGCTTGGCATCACTGCGTGCGTCAGGTTCGCCGGAACATTTTCCGAGAGGCGGATGATCATGGAGTTGCTGCGCGAAGCCCACCTGTTCGTCCTGCCTTCGCGGGCGGAAGGTCTGCCAAAAGCCCTGGTGGAGGCGATGGCGACCGGACTTCCCTGCCTCAGCACCCCGGTGGGCGGCATTCCGGAGATCTTGGAGGCGGAGGATCTCGTTCCGGCGGGAGATCATGAAGCTCTGGCTCGGGCCATCGAACGGTGTCTCGTCAACCCGGCACGCTGGGAAGACATGTCGCGGCGAAACGTGTCGACGGCCCGGCGTTTCACCTCGACCCATCTGAACACGCTACATCACGAGTTTCTGCGGGAGTTGCACCGTCAGACGGTCGCGCACGGTGAAAGAGCGCTCCGAAACTGAGCCTGGCGCCGAGGATTCAAACGGGACCGGCAGGAGAGCTTGCCGCCCACAGTTGCTTCCTGCGGTGGCGCCAGATAAGCCAGAAACCCACGCAGGCAGAGGCTTCGAGGGCAAAATGCGTCCAGGCCAGGCCGGCGCTTCCCCACAAGGCACAGGCAGGGGCCCCGGCCGCCAGACGCAGAAACGTCACCAGGCCCGCATAGACGGCCCATTCGTCCAGCCATCCCATGCTCAACCATAGGGGTGGAAGAATGGCGTTGGGAATCGAAAGAGGCAGGCTGAACGCAAAAGCAAGCGCCGGCAGAACGGCAATCGGATCGATCCTGGAGAGATGCCAGACCGCCAGGCCGCCTAGAAAGATGACCACCGCTCCCAATTGGCCGCCTGCGCGGAAATACCAGCCCAGGGCGGCTTGCAGTTCGCACGGTGAACGGCGGTCAGCCGCTGCCCGCAAGTCGGGAAACACTGTCTGGGCAGCCATTCCGCCGGGGGCGAGCAGAAGGCGATAGGCGGCATCGAGCAGGGCATAGGTTCCCAGGGTGGCGTGGCTCAGGAACCAGCCGCCGATCAGCGCATCCAGGCGTGGATACAGACTGCCCGAGACGGATGCCCAGGCGAGGGGAAGCACCTGACGCGCGGCCACTCGGCCGGCGGAGCTGAAGGGGAGGAAGAGCAGGGAACGGGGCTGTTTCGGCCAGATCTGGCTGTCGTGAAGAAGCCAGACGCCGGCCCAGGCTGACAGCCCTGTTGCCGTCAGCGCGTTCACGGCGTTTAGCGCTCCCGCGCTCCAGGCCCCGGCCAGACAGAGGCAGAGGACGGCTGCTTGGCCGATGCCGCCTCGCGCCAGGGCTCGAAAGTCAGCACGCCCAAGGCGGAAGCCCTGGCAGGCGGTGAGCTGGAGGCGCCCTGCCAAGAACAGGATCAGAGGCCACTGGACGCCGGACTCGATTCCCCAGGGGCGAAGAAGGCTGACCGGCAGGAGGAGAATTCCCGCGGCCGTCAGCATGCCGGCCAGCCAGCGCCAGCCGAGAATCTCGGGCAGTCGTGGCGAGCCATCTTCGGAGCGGTTGCCGGCCAGAGCCGGAAGAGCGCGTGATACTCCGAGGTCGGCCATGGCAAAGAGAATCATCGCGACCGCCATCAGCGGGAAGAATCGGCCGCCCTCTTCGGCCCCGGCGAGCAGAGCGACGGTGAACTGCACCGCGGGAGGGAT
>MWAR01000432.1 GCA_002068715.1 bacterium ADurb.Bin374 | reverse complement strand
CGCCGATGTATTTGTCGAGCGTACCGCCGTGCTCGAACAGCACGCGCGTCATCTCGCCCAGGTATTCGTTCATCAGCTTCGTCAGCTCTTCCGGCGTCATCACTTCCGAGATCGAAGTGAAGCCAGCCAGGTCGGTGAACATGATCGTCAGCTCTTTCTTCACGCCGCCGGGCCTGACGGCATCGGGATGCCGCAGGATCTCTTCCACCATCGGCGCGGCGATGAAGCGGCCGAACGTGGCCCGCGTCTCGCGCTCGCGGTTTCGCGCGACCAAGTAGGCCTGGGCTCCGCGCGCCACGCCGAAGACGACCGTGATAGAAACGGGAAAGATGGTCGGAAGCAGGATGTTTGCCTGGAACAGCCGTATCGCGGCGGCGATCCAGCAGACGATGACGGCCGACAGAGTGGCCGCCGCCGTGCCGCCGCGACCCCTGGCGAACAGAAGATCTGCCGCCGCGAGGAAGGGAAGGAGCAGCAGCAGCGTCAGCAGGGGCCAGCCATGCGGGTGAGCGTCGTGATGAAAAGGCGAGGGCCGCAGAAACTCCCCGCGGGCGAGGGCCGAGCAAAGATTTGCGTGCAGATGGACGCCCGGCAGTTGCCTGAACTCGGTATCGAGAAAATTGATTGGCGTCGTGACAAAGTCCTGATCTTCCCGGAGGGATGTTCCCAGAAACAGGGTCCGACCGGAAACCGTCGTTGCCAGCCTGTCTGCCCGTCCAGTCCGGCCGGCCTCGTCGCGGGCGAGGAGCAGATACTCGCCTGCCGGCAGCCTGAACGCGTTCTTCCCGGCACGGGAGGAATGCCAGACGCCGTCGCTTCCGACGAGCCAGAACTCTCCCCGAATCCGCTCCGCCGCTCCGGAAACATCGACTGGGCCGGCTCGGCGCAGCGTTTTCGTGACCGGGGGCATGCTGGCGATCACGGCCATCGAGTCGAGGAGCAGATCGACATCGACGCTCTTCGGCTGCTCCTCCTGGTCGGACTCGCTCAACAGCATCAGTCTGGCTCCGAGAGCCGAAGGAAGATGCGACGCCGTGAACGACGCCGCGCCTGCGGGCAGTTCGAAGAATGCCGTGAACCGTGCGTTCCAGAACGGATTCGAGTCGAACACGGCGATCTTCTGGCCGGTGCAGGGACCGTCTGTCGCCAGCACGACGGCTTCGGTGGCTCCTCCCCAGGCAAGTTGACTGTCTCCCTCGACGGGAACGGGCTGCATATCAGCGGGAACCGTGCGGAGCGGCAGCCTGCCGACTTCATCGGTGATGCCCACCCAGACCGGATCCCCAGCGATAACGAGCGTCAGGGGATGGGATGCGGGAACGACTGCCCCGACCGCGCGGCTGTCCGAAGGAGGAAACCGGGCAGCCGGCAGATCGACCGTCGCGGTTGAAATCGCGATCATGTCGGCGGGCGACAGAACCGTCGATACGCCCTCTTCGCGCCGGGTCAGCGTGAGAAAATAACTTCCCTGCGGAAGCCGGTCGAGGACATACCGGCCGTCGAGCCCGGTCGTCGCCGAAGCCCAGGCGGCTCCGCCTGACTGTCGGGCCAGGACGGCGATGCCGGCCAGGGGCGAACCGTCCGCGTCGATGGCCGAGCCCGAGATGGTCGACGAGCCGACCTCCGACCAGATCACCTCGAAAGGCGGCATATCCGGCTCGATTTCGACCTTCCCGAGCGTGTCGGCGGATTCCTTCGAAAGCATGACGCCCATCGAAAGCTTCGGAACACCGTCTCCCTTGAGGCCTCCGCCGGCCCTGGAAAACGGGATGCGCAGGCTGGGAACGAGTTCCGAACCTGTCAGCGGCGGCCTTCCTCCCGGGAAGCGGAGCCAGGTGCGCGGCGGCAATCCACGGACATCGAACGTTTCGGCAAGTCGCTTCCAGGCGAAGCCGACCCCGGAAGAACCGGCGCTATATATGATATTGGATATATAGTTACATATTAAACGAGCTTCGCGTCGTCGGACGATCTCGTCGAGCCCCTCGTGACCGAACCCGGGGTAGGGATGCGGCGCGGTGTTCCAGGCATTTCGGAGAAACCCCCGTGCCGCGTCCGATGCCGTCAGAGGGTCGGGAAGGGACGCCGGGATGGCGATGGTGAACGAGGCAGATTGGAGTTCGGACTGGATCCATGCCGCGAAGCCGAGCGTCGGAACGAACGAGCGCGCTTCGGCGGGAAGGAAGGCGAGAGGCATGACGCGGATGACCCCATCCGGGTCGGGGCACTGGTTGATCAGCCCCTCATCGGTTGCGCCTGCCGTGACCGTCTCACACAGGGGCAGGGGCTCCGGAGGCCGTTCCGCGTCGGCGTCGGAGATCTGAACGGCCTCGGCGCCGCTGTAGGCCTGACGACCGACGAAATGCCGCGCCGTGACGACGGCGGGAAAGCTTGCGATGGCGGCCGCAAGCCGTGCGTCTTCCTCCGCGCCCCTGGGCAGATCGTAGATGTAGTCAAGCGCCGCGACCCGTCCGCCGGCGCGGGCGATCTCCCCGAGCGTTCGAGCCATGTCGGTGCGATCCGGCTCCCGTCCGAACTGGTTGACGAACAGCTGGTCCTTCGCGACGACGGCAACAGGCGGGGCGACGACG
>MWAR01000431.1 GCA_002068715.1 bacterium ADurb.Bin374 | reverse complement strand
GGGCTCACTCCCGCCTGGGACGACTTCTGCAGTGGAGCCCTGCTGGCCGATCGATTCTTTGGCGGCGGGTTGATTGCGCCGGCATCGAGCCTGATCGAACGTCTTGTCGGGAAAACGACGATCCAGAGCATATGGCAACTGCGCTTCGCCGAGCGAGGCCATTCGTCACTCCTTGTCGAGCGGCTCCTTGCGTCTTTGGCGGATGGAACTTGCCGCTTTGCCGAAGTGTTGCGCGTCGCCGGCATCGGACATACATCCGGAACCGACCTTCTCGCCGGCATCTGTCTCAGGCTCGAAGCTGGTCAGATAGCACGGCGCTCCCCGGAACCATGCATGCTTGAATGAGATTCCGTCATTCAGGAGGCGGGTCGCGCGCGTCTTCATACGCGGGACACAGGGCGAGCACCATGGCCGTCGCAACGTCGGTCCAGGGAACATTTCCGGTGAAGCCACGCACTATGATAAAAATAATAATAAACGATATATAAGATGAGCCGTCGTTCCATCGATTTTTGTAAGGATTATCCCGCCCGAGCCTCGTCTGACGTGCATCATTGTTGCTCGTGTGTCGACAAAAGGTCCAGATGTGTTGAAAATTGGTGTCTATAATAAGACGCGAAAAACCCGTGGGAGGTCACGGCTTTTCAATGCCGCTTCCCGGAGATACGACGTCGAAGTCGATCGGTCCTGTACAGGTCGGGAGAAATGATTCGCGGAGCTGGTGGAAAATTGGTATGCTTTTCTCTTAAGCATGGAAAATGGGAGATGTTCAACGGTGAAATCATTTCGACATGCAGTCCGAACTGCGATAACGGTGATCTGGTGTCTCGGCGCAGGCGTGTGTTTTGCCTCTGACGGACTTGCGGTGCCGGCTGATGCCACGGATCCCCTTCTGTTGAGGCTTTCGCCTGCCTCTTCCACCGTCAGTTCGTTTTCAGTCGAGGTGCAGTCGCGGATGGCCGTGAACATGCTTCTGATTCCGAAGACTACTCTGATGGGGCTCATGACGCTCGGCGGAGACTCCGCGATCGCCCCTGGAAACGGAGAGACCGTCATTCAGAGCCTGACGGCGCATACCGCCTCGATGGCGTATTACGAGCCTGGAGCGGCGAACAGGGAAATCCCTCGGGATCAGGTCGTGCAGACGCTGTTCGCGAGCGGACTTCCAGCTCCCGGGCATCCCGTGCGGCTGACGCTGAATAAAAAATGCGTGATTGCGTCCGCCGAGGGCGTCCCCGAACAATTCAGAAAATTCTACGAGGTCACTCTTCTTGAATATCCGGAAAACAGTGTCAGATCAGGTGAATCATGGGTGGCTTCCCATGTCGTTCCCGTATCGCCCGATCCGAACAGCGAAACGGTGGATTGCCAGGCCATCGCGACGTTCACCCTGGCGTTCGTCGATCAGGCCGAGGGAGCCGCCGATATCACGTTTTCGACGCGGATCGTTAGCCGGCCGCCGGTCAGCTCGGGGGCTGCGATCATCGATGGAACGGCCGAAGGAAAGATTCGCATTCGTCTCTCCGACGGGGTTCCGCAGCGTTCAGAATCGGTTTCGCGAACGCAGCTCGATTTCGGCGGCGGCAATCATGTCGACCTCGAACAGCGCATCCACAGCGATTTCATGAATCGGCAAAACGAAAGATAACGAGAAACATAAAACTATGAGCCATTCCCAACGATCGACCGAAATAGCGATTCTCGGCGCGGGACCGGCCGGACTGGCTGCTGCGCTTGAACTGGCCCGTCACGGCCGCGACGATCTGCTGCTGCTCGACAGACATGCCATCCCCGGTGGCCTCTCGCGAACGGAGATCTTCGAAGGCAACCGGTTCGATGTCGGCCCCCATCGTTTTTTCACGGCAAGTCGCGAGATCAACGCCCTCTGGCACGAGTTGCTCGGCGATGAGTTTCTGCCGGTACAGCGTCTGACACGCATCTTCTACAAGAAAAAACTGTTCAGATACCCGCTCGAGGCCGTCGATGCCTTGCGCAACCTGGGTTTGCGGGAATCCGTGACGTCGATGCTCTCTTATGCCGCGTCACAGCTCCAGGGTGCGAAAGGCGAGGCGAAGACATTCGAGGAGTGGGTCTCGGGCCGATTCGGAACGAAGCTGTACGAGACGTTCTTCAAGACATACACCGAAAAGGTCTGGGGCATTCCCTGTCGTGAAATCGGCGCCGAGTGGGCTTCCCAGCGCATCAAGGGCATCGATCTGAAGACGGTTGTCACGAACGCCCTGTTCAAGCACCGGGTGCAGGCTAAAACACTCGTCGACGAGTTCGATTATCCGTCGCTCGGCGCCGGCATGATGTACGAACGGATGTGGGAGCGCGCATCCGGCGCCGGCCGGGAGCTTCTTCTGAACACCGAAGTCACGAGAATCCACAGGGACGGCATGCGCGTCACGGAAATCGAAGCCCGCGCGGCCGACGGAAGCACGTTGCTCGTGCGGCCCGGCCACGTGTTCAGCGGCATTCCGCTGACGCTGATGCTCGGCATGCTCGAACCGGCCGTTCCCGAAGACGTGCGCCGGGCGATCGATACGTTGTATTATCGTGACCATATAACTGTTAATATTGTGGCCGAGGGCGCGAACCTTTTCCCCGACCAGTGGATTTATGTGCATGCCCCAGAGGTCCGCATGGCGCGCATGGCGAACTTCAACAACTTCAGCCCTCGCATGGCCGCCCGGCCCGGCACGAGCGTGATCAGCATCGAGTATTTCGCCTTCAGAGGCGACGATCTGTGGAGTCGCCCGGACGACGAACTCAAGGCCCTTGCCGCCAGCGAACTCGCGATGATGAACCTCCTTCGCCCCGAACAGATTCTCGGAAGCTTCGTCACGCGCGAAACCGAAAGCTACCCGACCTATTTCCTCGGCTTCCAGGAAGCCTATGCGAAGGTGAAAGCTTTCGCGGCAGGACTCGAGAATCTTTCCTGCGTCGGCCGGGCGGGCCTGTATAAATACAACAACATGGACCATTCGATCGCGACCGGCCTGACGGCCGCGAGGAAATTCGTCGGCGTGGCGCCTGAAGCAGACGTCTGGTCTCTCAACACCGACGAGGAATACCAGGAGAACGCCTCGCGAAAATAGCCGGAAGCCTGCTGGTTGCGGACAGACAGGTTATCGGTCTGCCACGCCGCCCCCGACGAGCTTCAACAGCACCGCGGCGATGGCGAAGATCGGTGCGACCAGAAGGGCCAGGGAGTAGGTTGCGAAGTAGGCGATGCCGAGCATGCTCGCGGCGGTGTCGGCGGGGTCGCCCGTCGGCGATGTGCCGCTGATGATGCAGGTATACTCGCGAAGCCCGGCCAGATGACAGACGGCGAACAGCAGGAGCAGCATCACCGCCCTGTCGAAAAAGCCGCGCGGCGAGAAGAAGGGTGCGCCGGAAAAACTGCTCGTCAGGCGATTCCAGAGACTCACCGGCTCCCTCCAGTTTTCGTGATGTTGCGCCAGGCGGGGCCGAGCGTCATCGAATAGAGCAGCACCGCGTCGCCGACGGCGTTGCTGCCGCAGTATTTGAGCCTGTCTCCGGTTCTGATCGGGAAGCCGCCCAGCTCGAGCGCCGCGTGCAGCCCGCGCAGGTATTCGGTGTCGCCGAACTCAGCCGCGCCGACGAACGCGAGGCCGGTCGAGCCGGCCGAGAGATCGAGAATCGGAAGAATCGGGCCCGAATCGACGTCGCCCGAACCGGGACATTCGGGCGGCCACTCGTAGGCGTAAGCGAAGCCGACGATCCTGTTCCGTAGGCGGGCGCGGGCTCGCTGATACTGGTCGGCGGCGAACTCCCGGTCGATCAACGACAGGCAGTGGGCCGCGAGCCAGATCGACGAGCCTTCTGGACCGTCGAGAACATCGCCGTCGAGCGTGAACGCCGAGTTCAGCAGGCCGGTTTTCGGTTCGATGAGTTTCGCGCGTGCGGTTGCAATCCAGCGCTTAAAAAGGTCGCCGTGGTCCGTTCCGTCGAGGTGATCGGAAACCCTGATCGCTGCGAGACCGACCGAGTTGCAGAAGAGCCAGCACTCGTTCGGATAGCTTTCGACGCACATGATGGGGCTCTTTTCCATTCGCTCGGCCATGACCCCAACCCGCTCGAGCATCTGGACGCGGTATTCCTCGCGTTCCGAGACGAGCCGGCGAAGTCCCATCATCAGTGCGATCTCCCCGTCGAGGAAGATGCTGCGGGCAGGCTGGAGCCTGAACGGGGCCGTCTGCGCGTAGGGCATCAGGAAGAAGAAGTGTCCCTTCTCGTGTTCGAGCCTGACCGTTTCGTCGATGATGCGGTCCATGATCGGAAGCGTCGTCGACGCCGTCTGCGGATCGCGCAGCGCCATGTTCGCGAGAGACCAGACGAAAAAGCTGCGGGCCATGAAGTCCCACTCGGCGTTCCGGCCGCGCATCCGCTCGATTTCGGTTCGCTGACCGACCTCGTCCGCCCAGATCGCGATATGACTGGCCGCGAGCGCCCGCGCTTTCGGCGGAATGTCCGAGACACTCATATATCTGCTGCTATTTTCCAGAAAGAGCAGGTGAAAAGCCGGCAGCCAGATTGCCGCGCCGACCAGCAGCGCAGCGATTCCGGCCAGGGTTGGATGTTCCCGGATCCAGTTCGTCACATTGGGAGTATACACCTTCTGTAATGCCGTTCGAAACCCGGTTGTGAGGTCTGGGTGAGCGCAAGAGGGTATGATGCTTTTCGCACACGGACCGTAGGGGCGGGTTT
>MWAR01000430.1 GCA_002068715.1 bacterium ADurb.Bin374 | reverse complement strand
ACGATGGAAATCTCTTCTTTCTTCATGGGTTGCGGAACCATCCTTTCGTCCATTGGCGCAGCCATATTCCAAGCCGGTCCAGGGGGCTGACGTTGCTCACGCGGCAGTGAAACTCGCTGTAGGTGCGGTTCATCGGTTGCAACCGCACCGCATGTTCGATCGATTCGCAGGATTCGCCGACGAATCCGAGTTCGAGCTGAAGTTTCGCGAGGGCATACCACACGTCGGCCAGGTCGGTATGCCCGGCGAGGACTTTCCGGAACAGCGGAAGCGCCTTGTCTGCGAGGGGGGTCACGGCATACGCCTGCGCGGTCTTCAAGGTGACGAGCCAGTCGCTGCCGCGCTCGGATTCGCGGGCCTTCATCATGCAGAACTCGGCGTTACCGGAGCCCGCCAGGGCCAGGATCTCGCCTCTCGCGACCCAGACAAACCAGCTCTGACGGTCGTTCTTCATCGCCCCGTCGGAAAACGCGATCGCATCCTGCAGCCTGCCCTGGCGGGCAAGCGCGAGCGCCCTGGCGGACTGCACATCCGCGTTTTTGGGGAACATTTTCTGTGCCTTGATCGCCCAGGTGAGCGCCTCGGGATTTTCGCCAAGGTCGAGAAGACACCGCAACTGGCCGGCCCACGCGTCTTCTATATTCGGATCTATACTGAGGGTCTTCGAGTAGAGACGGAGGGCTTTCTCGTATTCGAGCAGACGGTACGCGTCATCGGCAAGTTTCAGCACCTGCCGCGCGTCGGTCATGTCGACGCCGGCAACCTCATCGGCATCGGGGCTTTTCCTGTCGGGCCCGGATTCAGGCCCTTTCGGCTCGTCGAACTCGAGCCATCTGAAGCGACTCACCTGCCAGCTCCTCCGTCCCGGGTCACTTCCAACGCCGCACGGTGAGGCGGATCGTGTTGTCTTCCTCGACGTTTTCCTGAACGAACGAATAGCCCTTTTTCTTCAGTTCGGCGCTGAGTTTCTGGTAGGCATACTGCTGGGCCACACGGTTGATCAGGTCGCGGCCGAGGGCTTCGAGTTCGGCATCGGTCTTGCCCTTTCCCTCGACCCGCATGCTGCAGTTCCCCCTGCCGTCCTTTGCGAACGTCACCTTGAAACCGTTTCCCTCGAGCGGGAGGATGTCCCCCTCGTCGACGGTGTTCGCAAGCGCATGTGAATTGGGAACCTGCACATCCACGCTCTCATCGACAGTCGCACCCTGGCGCTGCCTGTCGGCGAGAAGCGACACTGCCTTGAGACCGACCGCAGCCCCGGCGACAGCGACCGCCGCCGCGAAAACCGGTCCACCGGCCAACGCCGGCACCATGAATACGACCGCTGACATGACCTGCCTCCCTCAACCGATCTCGAGCGCGCGATGCGTGCCGGCTTTCCGCTCGCTGATCGCGGAGAAGGACGCGGAACGGGCCCGCTCGGACGCCCACCTGCGGAGATCGTCGATCTCCTCGCGCATCGTCTTCGAAAGCGGATACGTTTCGGAGACGGCCTTGAGAATGCACTCCGTATCGAGTTCGCGCCCCTGGTGGAACGCCTCGTAGATCGCCGAGGAGATCGCCTCTTCGATTTCGGACCCGGAAAAGCCGTCCGTGCTGCGGGCGAGTTCCTTGAGATCGAAAGCGTTCGGGTCGCGCTTTTTCTTCTTCAGATGAATCGTGAAGATCGCCTCCCGCTCTTCGGGCTGGGGCAGGTCGACGAAGAAGATGTCGTCGAAGCGCCCTTTGCGGAACAGCTCAGGCGGAAGGTCGCGGATGCGGTTCGACGTGGCGATGACGAAGACAGGCGATGTCTTTTCCTGGAGCCAGGTGATGAATGTGCCGAACACCCTGCTCGTGACGCCGCTGTCCGTCGCCCCCGACGACTGCACGCCGGAAAACGCCTTTTCGATTTCGTCGATCCAGAGGATGGCGGGCGCGACGGACTCGGCGGTGCGGATGGCGCGACGGACGTTCTCTTCGCTGGAGCCGACGAGCCCAGAGAAGATGCGGCCCATGTCGAGCCGCAGCAGCGGCACGTTCCAGAGGCTGCTCACGGCCTTGGCCACTAGGCTCTTTCCGCAGCCTTGCACGCCCAGCAGGAGGATTCCCTTCGGCGGGGTGCAGCCGAAGGCGCGGGCGCGCTCGGTGAACGCTTCAGAGCGTTTCTGAAGCCAGCTTTTCAGGTTTTCCAACCCGCCGACGTTTCCGAACTCGGTCGTGGCGGCGTAGTATTCGAGAATGCCGCTCTTGCGGATGATCTGCTCTTTTTCCTGGAGGATGGCGGAGAGGTCACCCGCTTCGAGTTTACGGCGGGTGATCAGCGTCTTGGACAGGACGTTCTCGACTTCGCGCAGCGTCAGGCCCGAGCAGGCCTTGATTAGCTTCTCGCGGTCGCCGGCGCCGAGGTCGATGCGCACGCGGGGGTTGTCCTTCACGAGATCGATCATCTCATCGAGCTTTCTGTTGATCTCGTCTGCCGTCGGGTAGCCGAACTCGATGACGGTGATCTCCTTTTCGAGCTCGCAGGGGACGGACAGTGTCGGCGACACGAAAAACATGGTTCTCGGACTGTCGCGGAGGAAGGCGGCCAGTTCCCTGACGCGGCGTCTGATAATCGTATCATCGAGATACCCGTGGAAATCCTTGAAAATGAAAAAGGCGTTTTCGAGATTTTCCATGACCGCGTCGAGCGCCGCCATCGGGTCGCGCGTCATCTCGGAGACTTTCTTCTTCGACTGGAGGTCGGTTCCGGTGGGGAGGAGGCCCCGCGTGCTCGACCAGCTGTAACACGCCTTGTTCTGGGACTTCGACAGTTTCGCGAGGAGTGATTCGACGCGGTCTTCCTCGTGGGTTACCAGATATATGATGGGATATTTTGCGCGCACGAGAACATCGAGTTCCCGGAACATCTCCTGGTTCGCTCCTTCGGCGGGGTCGACCTGGGCCGGCTTCGGGGCCGCCTGTGCAGGGGAAGCCTGGGGCGGCTTCGGGGCAGGAGCAACGGGTTGTCGGCCGAGGGGTTCTGCCATCGATTCTCCTCTCGTCATCGGTCTTGTGACGGCCCATTCTAGCAATCGTCGGAAGCGATGTCAAAGGGCTTTCCTGTTGTGAGCGGTCCCGGGATGTGATAGACTCTGGCCGTTACGTCCGAGTTCGCTCATGAGCCTCTGGAGGGAGACATCCCATGGATGATTCATCTGTCATCAAAATCGCCGACAGGCGTGCCGCCCACACGGAAGACACGGAGGAGCCGAAGCAGGCCCCAGTGCAGGCTCCGCCGAAAAAGGACGAAGCCGCCGGTGCAAAGCGCGTCGCCGACGGGGCACAGCCGGGACGCCCCCCCGCTTCCGAGGCTCCGTCCGGCTTCGAAGCTCAGCCTCCCTTCGACACGCAGGCCGAAGGGTATCCCGGCGAGAACGATGAAGAGATGGAAGAGCCGCAACGTCCGGCAGGTCCCGGGCAGGCTCAACGGCGGCCCGGCGGCATGCGCGGACCGTCGCTCACCTCGATGCACATCGTCGAGACCGCGGGATTCATGATGGAAATCCTCCTTCAGAAAGCGTTCATCACGATGGGCCTGATCCCCAATCCCGAAACGGGGCGACGAGAGCGAGACCTCGAGCAAACCCGTATCGCCATCGACCTGCTGTCGGCCACTGCCGAGCAGATGCGCGGAAGATGGGGCATGCCGGGCGTGGAGCAGGATATCGAAGCCCAGCTGACGAGCCTGCGGCTCCAGTATGCCCGCATGGCCCCGCCCGACACCGGCAAGGCCTGACCTCGGTCCGCCGCATCACCTACCACACAGAACGGAGGGTTGTTGAGAGCGCATGAACCAGAAATCGAATCTTCAGAAGAGCATCGAAGAAAAGCTTGCAAAATATATCAATAAATTTACCAGATACGCCGCTTTTTCCCATCTGTCGCAGGAACGCCGCGACATCCTTACGGGGACGCTGCTGTATCTCATCGAGGAACACGACCTGGTCCCCGACGACGTCCCCAATATCGGGTATCTCGATGATCTGATGGTGTTCGTAACGGCTGCCGCATCGTTCATCGACAGCGAGAAGGGCCAGGACATCCCGGGCGTCATCACCCGCGATGAGGTCACGGCGGACGAAGCCTTCGTGAAACAGCACGAAGGGCTTCTCTACGGCACGCACAAGACATCCCTGAAAGCCCTTCAGAAGATGGGAAGCGGCAAATCCTCGGAACTTCCCGCGCTCTGCACGCGGATCAAGGAAAAA
This sequence comes from bacterium ADurb.Bin374, assembly GCA_002068715.1. The sequence goes on along the minus strand of MWAR01000430.1, from coordinate 130 downwards.
TACGCCACTCTGGGGAGGATGGAATCATGAGCAGTCATTCCCGCATTTTCCGGTTCTGTATGATCCTGGCCCTTTTCATCGCGGCTGCCGCGATGACGGCGCAGGCCGGCGACCTCCGCGGCAACACCGT
>MWAR01000429.1 GCA_002068715.1 bacterium ADurb.Bin374 | reverse complement strand
AACGCCGCCGCAACGAGGAGAGCGCACGCGCGGCCGGCCCATCGTTTCGGCCGGCCTGCGATCGTTTCGTCGTTCATACCGGGCATCGTATCACGCAACGGATGTCAGGGCACGAGAAGATCGCCGAAACTGGCGACTCCGGCCCGGCGGTATGGCTCCGCCACATATCCTTCAGGCGTCCTGCGCACCAGAAGGGGCTCATGACCGGGGAGGACTCGGAGAAGCGCCTCGTTCGCCTCGTCGCCCCGGTCGATCGCGAGGACGACCTCCTGAGCGAGCGGGTCGATGGTGTTGAGCCGCGGCACTTCATACACATTGATTCCATACAGCTCGGGGCGGCGAAGCTCGTTCATTCTCTGATATTGATCGATATATTTCATGCACAGTTCTTTTGTCGGAGGGCTCGAACGGTCCAGATAGGCTCTCAGTCCCGCGGTATCGATGAAATCGGCTGAAAGGAGCTCCATGATTTCCTCACCGGAAAATCTCCACACGCCCTGCAGATGACGCGCGAGATCGAGTCGCTGCCGCGTCGGGCTGGAGACGAACAGGACGCGCGGCTTTCCCCGGAACCGGTCGACGAATCGGGAAAGCTCCGGGTTGATGTGCCAGAACTCGCTTCCAAGAACGCCCCATGCCTGTGCCGCGGTGAGCAGGAGCGAGACTGCAACGCCGGCCGCGAGCAGGCGGTGGGCCGCGCAAGCGAACCCGTCATTCCGAAGCCGCGTCAGGAAAAGAGCGGTTCCGGTCACCGCAAGGGGAAGAAGAGAGAAGTAATACCGCGGGCCGTAACAAAAGTCCTGGTAATCGTAGACGGAGTATCCGAGAACGATGAGCACGGCGTTGACCAGGAAGAAGCGCTCGACGATCCCGGCCGGACCGCGGGCGAGAGGGCGCAGCAGGCCGATTCCGGCGAACGCGACGACGATGCCGCCGAAAGCGAAGACCCCCAGGCCGCACAGATTGTCGGTGAGATTCGCAAGGTGCCGGCCGAGCTCGAACCGAGCGAGGTCGTGCATGACCGTCTGACCATGTCGAATGATATACAACGAATCGCCGGCGACCAGGGTGGTCAGCCGCATGTTCATCAGCAAGACACTGGCGGAAAGGCAGAACGCGACGAGGGCCCAGAACGCCCTTCTGCCCCAGGATGCCGCAAACGTGAGCCAGGCTGCCAGCCACGCGAGATGCAGGGCGACGGCGTCGACACGTCTGGTCATCCAGGCCAGCCCGAGTGCGAGGCCGCCCATGACGGCCGCCGTCCGGAGATGTCCGCGGTCGGCCGTATCGAGCGAAAACGCGCCCGTGACGATCAGGAACAGCATGAACACGTGATTCATCAGGCCGGCCTGCATGAGCAGGGCGAACGGCGAAACCAGCCCGATGCAGAGAGCCGTGCGCGCCGTCTCCTCGCCGTGCGAACGCCGGAGAATCAGATACAGCAGCCAGAACGCCGCCACTCCTAGAGCCGGATTCAGCAGCCCCCCCGCTCCGATTCGCCTCGCGATGAACAGCAGATACGCGAACGCAGGTTGATACGTCGAAAAAAGCGACTTTCCGTTGTCTCCGATGCCAGCAACCTGGAACGACGAGCGGACACCCGTCTCGGGGCTCGTCAGCCGGCCCGATTCGAGCAGCCGCGCATGCCATTCCTGGATGATCTCGTCCTGCACGTGAGGAACCCCGCCCAGGGCCACCTGCCAGACGAACATCGGGACACAAAGACCGGCCAGCGACAGGACGGCGAGGCCCCGCATGGATGGCGCCAGAGGCGGTTGCCCGTCATGACCGCCCGCGGGTTCGCCAGATTCAGCCGGCTCGTGGCCGATCAGGCGAAGCACGAGATCGAAGGCGAGCAGGGTTCGCGCCCAGTCCATCTCCCAGGCGAGCCACCAGACCGGGTTATCCGTGGTAAGAAAAACGTATCCGCTATTGTCGTCCATGACGCGCTGCGGCAGAAGCGAGAACACCAGGAAAATCAATACCGCCGTCCTACCCCAGGACGCCGACAGACTGGCGTATACCCTCCGCGCCACGACGTTCAGCGAGTGGAACCACGACCATGCCGCCCATGCCGCGACCGATGCCCCGACAAGTACCGGAAACCACCACGGATCGAGCAAGATCCCGGCCGCGCCCGTTTCGAGCCATTTCCGAACGAGCCAAGGATCGCGCTGGATGACGGCGGTGACCAGATGGGCGAGAACGAGCAGCGTTCCGCTCAGGAAGGCCATTCCGAAGCGGCCGGCGGCCGGCGTCATTCGTGTCTCTCCAGCAAAGGCGGCACGGGGACCTCCGTCGGAAGGTCGCTCGGAGGGAGCGGCGGCCAGGTGGCGGGAAGCCCGCGGCTCCAGGGCATGCGATAGACGGCTTTCACATTGCCGCCCCCGGTGATGTTCTCCTCGACTGTGCGAATGAATATCGGACGGAATATTTCAGGCCGGGACGCGATCTCGGGAAACCATCCGGGGAAAATGATGAGAAGATCGGGTCTGGCGCGTTCGAGAAAGAGATCGATCCTGCCCTGGCGACGCCAGGAGTTGGTTTCGGGCGAGGCGAGGCCCTCCAGGTCGATGAGCCGCTGCCCGCCGAAATACGCCATGCCGCCGATGTCGTTGATGGCTACGGTCAGGCCTTTCGGCAACGCGTTCAGCCACTTCCCGAGCGAGACGTGGATCCGGCGGATGGTGTCGCACTCCCGCGCATGATCGCCCGCGAGTTCGCTCTCACGATCGAGAGCGAACACCAGCGAGAACAGGAGCGGCAGGACAATCCACCGGGACCTGCCGGAGGCGTTCCAGAAACGATAGAAAGCCGCAATTCCGCAGAACGCGGCCATAAGTATCGTTTGAGGTATATATCTACCGTGATGGACAGTATAAAACATGGTCCCCGTCAAGACGCCGACCGAGACGGCCAGCAGCGGAAGCGCGACCCAGGCCATGGTCATGCCGGCGAACAGAGCCGGCGGCACCGACCGCCCGGCCCCGGTTTTCCAGGCAAGGAAGGGCGCTGCGAGGTAGAGAAGCCCGACGAAGGGATTTTCCAGGAACAGGAACTCGGCTCCGACCCGGAGATGCTCCAGAAAACTCCCGGCGACCGCCCGGACCGCTTCCGGCGCGGGCATCTCGACGATCGCCCGTGGAAGCGCGCGAGGCGTCATCTTGGACGTGAACGTGTGCGGGAACGGCTGGCCGGCGATCTCCGCATGAAACAGGACGAACGGCACGACGCAAAGGCTTGCGATGACCAGCAGCCGCCCCGCGAGCCGGAGGCGGTTCTCCCGCTCCTGCACGAGAAAGATGAGCAGGGCGAGACAGACTAGCAGGAAGTTCTCGGGACGGGCCAGGAAGGCCAGGCTCCAGCAGGCGATGGAGATCTCCCGGTCCCGCGGCCCCGGCGATTCGCCGCACGCCGACAACTGGTATTCGAGCGCCCAGATCGCGCAAGCCGCGCACAGAGTCACTTCCATGCCGGAAAGCGCCCCCCAGGCCAGCGGATACGAGGTTATCAGGAGGAGGCCCGCGACGGCACGATCTGTATCATTAGATATAAATCTCTTCAGAAGGTGCATGGCACCGACAATGGCGAGTATCGCAAGCAGGACGCCGCTTCCCTTGACCGCGAAAACGACGGCACGCATGCCGAAGCCGGCGAACGCACGATGGAGGAAGGCTAGCCAGAGCGCCCAGACAACGCTCGTGGAGGCGGCAACGGACTCCCCGGGGTTGACGCCGAAACCAAGGCCGAACGCCAGGTTGCGTGCGAACGTCATGTGTATCCAGGCATCGTCGACGGGGAAGTTCCACAGGTCGCCGGTGACCTGCTTCTCGCGCACCAGGAGCAGCCCGGCGTTCACCAGGAAGGCCAGGATGACGAGCAGAACGGAGCGTCGGGAAGTCATGACGCGACAGGATACCACACCCCATGGGCAGCCCGCGCGGCTGAACGATAGCGGCAGGGCCACCGAAACCGCGGCTTGTCGGCCGGCGGGGCCTCATAGTATGATGGCCGGACTGGACAGCCATTTTTCACCGGAGGATCCGATGCTCACGTTTTCCGACTTTTTCAAACACCTGGAAGGGTTTCCCTGCCCCGAACTTTTCGAACAGCACGTCCGAGGGTTCGAAGACCTCACCTACGTCTGGGATATCCTCAAACGCATCCAGCAGG
>MWAR01000428.1 GCA_002068715.1 bacterium ADurb.Bin374 | reverse complement strand
GCCTGGAGTGACGAGAATGTCACGACCGTCGCACTTCAGCCAGGCGGCTCCGTCTTCCCCCCTGCTCACGAGGCCGGTCACTTCGATCCGCGTGGGATCGGCAACCTGAACTGCGCCTCCGGGCGCCGCGCCCCAGAGCAACAGGAAAAACACCAGCCCCAGAAGAGCGCTGCGGTGCACCATTCGATTCATGTTCATCTCCCTCCCTCCCCGGCGTTGTTTTCATGGGCGCCCTAGTTTACCATATCTTCGTCCGTCGGCACCCGCCCAATCCTGTGGCATATCCCTGTCATCCCCGGAGGCACCACGATGAAAACCCGCTCCATCCTGTCCGCCCTGCTTTTCGGCGCATCTGCCGCCCTCCTTCCGGCCGCTCCAGCTTCGGCCCAGATCGAGGTTCCGGTCAGCTACGAGCTTGCCAGCGAAGCCCCGCGCATCGACGGTTTTCTGACTGGCGGTTCCTGGTGCGAGTCCGAAGGACTGAGCGTCACCCGCAAGGGCGCCTCCTCCCCAGCCATCGTCAGATACGAGGATATCGACCAGCTCGAGGCGCTCCGCCTGACCGCCTCCAATACCCTTGCAATGACCATCCGCCTGAAGGATGAAGTCGCGTTTGCCGCTACGGCCGCCGTGCCTCCAGGCATCCCGCTGATGATCCTCCGCGACGAGGCCGCCCCGGGAACTGCCACCGACTCCGGAAAACTCCGCACCTTCACGCCGGAGAATTTCCGCGGTCTCACGGCAATCGAGTTCGAAGCAGCCGTCGAGGAGGAAATCGACCCGCAAACGGTGAAGGAGCTCGCGGAACGTCTCGGAAAAGCCGTCGAATCGGGCAACCTCCAGGAAGCCGTCGACCTGCACGCGCAGATCGGTGAAATGCTCGACGCCCTGGTCGGTGCCCCCGCCGCGCAGAACACCACGGATACATCTTCCAAGCAATAATTCGGCACTATCTTTCCGCCCATCTGCCCGAATCGTTTCGCCGGCTCACCCGGCCAACCTGTGTTTGCCAGCTTCTTACGGCGCTGTACACCATCTTTGTACGTTTTTGCCGTTTTGCCGGGAATATGTTACTCTTGAACGAGAGAGTGACCGGAAGATAAGAGAAAACGTCTTCCGCACATGAGAAGGATCATCATGCCCCCACACGCGAACAGGTCGTGGATATCCATGAAAACCCTGCTGGCAGCGATGTGCGTTGCCACCATCGCGCTGTTTCTCGCATTGTTCATGGCACAGGCTCAATGGCTGTCCCAGGGCGCCGCCTTTCTGCGGAATGACCTGCGCAACACCCACCGGATCATCAGGAATTTCGAGCGCCTCCTGCTCGAGCTCCAGGATCTGCGACTCAAGCGGATCGCTCTGGAAGAGCGCATCGGCCACGAGTATCGCCAGCCCCTGGACAGCTCTCTTCAGGTCATTTCCGACGTCACGACCGAAATCGACCAACTGCTCATCAGCCACCCGCGACGATACCGCTGGATCCAGATATCCGGCATCATTTCAGCGCATCAGAGCGCCTTCCGCACGTATATCCGCCTCGTTCAGCAACTCGAACTCGCCGCCTGGAAAGCGAGCGGTACCCAACCTCCTTCCCCTGTCACGGCCGATATTCACCTTTCCCATTTCCTGAAGCTGGTGCGACATCTGCACGAATCGGCCACCGGCATGCGATGGCTGTATCCACACACATGGGCCGGCTTTGCCGCACATGCACACGAACTCATGACGAGGATATCGAGCCTCGCAGACCTCCTCCCGCCTCCATCCCTCGACGAAGCCACCATCAGGCTTTCTCTCACGCGCATCCGCCAGGAGGTCGCGGGGTACGAAGCCACCCTCACCACGATGCTCCGGAGAGAAAACGAACAGTTCTGGCGCGACCTCTCGGCGGCTTCCGAACTCTTCGTCTCCCACGGCGAAGCCTATTTTTCCTCCCGGATTCCCGCCTGGACCTTTCTGCTGCTCCTCACCGCCGGCTCCCTGTTTTACTTCCATTACCGCATCGTCCAGCACCTCCGTCAGATGAGCAGAAGGTTTTCCGATTCCACGCTCCCGAGAAAAATCCCGTCCCTCCCGCCTTCCGGCATTCGTGAAATTGACGACTTCGAGCGGTGCCTCGTCCAGATCGCGGATAATTTCCACCGTGAACTGCAGATGAATTCACGCCACATCAAAGCGATCACCACCATCTGGAACGTCCTCAGCGACCTCGGCAGGGAACGAACCGACCTGCGCGAGAAGCCTTCCGACGCTCTCGGCGGAAGCCTCGAGCGGCTCCTCACCCTTCTCGGAGAACAGGTCCCCTCGCTCTCTCTCGCCCGCATTCTGGAATCGACCGACGACGGTCTGTCCCCCATGACGCAGGATTACGCGTCCCCCGCCTTCCGATCGTCTGAAAAGTATGCCGTGTACACTCGTTCGACAGGCGCCTTCCAGCGCATCGGCTGGACGAACAGCCTGAGCGGCTGGATCGCCCGGCATGCGGCAATCGACCCATGGACGCCCGACTCCGGCGGCGATGTATACCGTATTTCGGCACCGTTCCGCCAGATCAGGGAGTTCGGCATCTCGCCCACGCACGAGCAGGGCCTCGACGGGGCCGTCATCGGCATCCGACTCCTCTCGAAGAAAGGCGAGAAGCTGTCGGGCAACAAACCCGGTCTGCTGGCCCTGTATTTCGACGACCCGGAAAACGTCCCGGGCGAATCCGACTGGATGTTCATGACCATCATGGCCCACCAGATCGTCTCGGTCATCGAAACGGCAGAACTGCTCGACATCTCTAACAGGCAGCGCCATCTCACGAGCCAGCTGGGCATCGCCCGTGAGATACAGGCGAGCACCCGCCCGCCAACCCCTCCCGTCATCAACGGTCTAGAGATCGACGCGGTCATCTCCATGGCTTCCCAGGTCGGCGGGGACTACTACGACTTCATCCCCTTCCGTGACGGGCGCATCGGCATCGTGGTTGCCGACGTCAGCGGGAAGGGCGTCCCCGCGGCTCTCCTGACGATGGTTCTCAAAACCACCTTCAAGGCGCTCCGCGTCGAGACCTTGTCCCCTGCCCAGATTCTGCGGGAAGTCAACCGGATCCTCATCGGAATCATCGCCGAAAGCTATTTCATCACCATGACCTACGGCATCATCGATCCGTCGACACGCAGCATGAATATGGCCAACGCAGGCCACACCCCGGTGCTGCATCGCACGAAGAAAAACGGCGGCGACATCGTTACTCCCATCGAAATCCCGGGATACCCGCTCGGCGTCATCGAAACCTCGTTCAAGGAACGGAAAGTCATGCTGGAAGCGGGAGACACCCTGCTGTTCTTCACCGACGGCGTTCTTGACTGCTGCAATAAAACCGGCGACAGGTTCGGCATGGCCGGGGTCGAGACATTTCTCAAGGAGACGAGTTCCGTCAATCTGCCGGCGCGCCGGCTTCTCGCCAGACTCGACTCGTTCCGCGAAGGACTCGACGCTCCGGATGACATCACCGCTGTTTCAGTGATATTCCAGAACGGCGATTCCGACGGGACGCCGCAGGAGTCGGATCCCACATAGCGATCCGGCCACCGGAACGCTTCGTCGCGCGGCACGCTCCGGGTCCGCGCGATGTCGATATTCTTTATTATATATATTTATATATAATTCGCCAAGACGGCGCTCCACGAAAACCGGGGCGCCTGAATCCATCCAGGCGCCCCGGCATTTCAGGAATATATCACTTGTAATAATCGAAATCCTGCTCTTTCGCCGTCCATTTGCGGAGCACGAACACGTTCGCCGGCTCGGACGCAGGGTCGAGATCGACATAGTTGCGCTCGCCTTTCCAGAGATAACGTTTGTCGGTCAGCACGTCATGCACCTGGTAGGTCTCGTCGGGCTTGATGCCGTAGTCAGCGATGGGCACGTAGACGAACGAGTTTTGCCGCTGAAACGGATCGAGATTGACCGCGATCAGCACGTGATTCTCTCCCAGTGTCTTTCCATAGAAGAGAATATGTTCGTTCTCGGCCTTGTGGAACTTGAGGTTGTCATACTCCTGCATCGCTGGATTTTCGTGTCTGATGCGGTTCAGCCGGGTGATCAGCTCCTTGATGTTGCCCGGCTTGTTCCAGTCGCGGAACCGGATCTCGTATTTGTCCGAATGCATGTATTCCTCTTTGCCCGGAATCGGCTCGCCTTCGCACAACTCGAAGCCCTGGAAAATGCCGTATACCGAGGAAAGAGTCGCCGCCAGCACGGCCCTGATCTTGTACGCCGCCCTGCCGCCTTTCTGGAGGAACGTCGGAAAGATGTCCGGCGTGTTGACGAAAAGGTTCACCCGCATGTATTCCGCGACGGGGTACGTCGTCAACTCGGTGAAATACTCGACGATCTCCTGTTTGAAGTTGCGCCAGGTGAAATACGAATACGACTGCGAAAAACCGAGTTTCGCGAGGGCCTTCATCACCTTCGGCCTGGTGAACGCTTCGGAAAGGAAAAGCACGTCGGGATACTCCGCCTGCACGCCCGCGATCACCCACTGCCAGAAGTTGAACGGCTTCGTATGCGGGTTATCGACCCGGAAGATGCGAACACCCTTCTTCGCCCAGAACAGGAAGATCCGCTTCAATTCTTCCCACAGCCCCTCCCGGTCCTTCGTTTCGAAGTTGATCGGGTAGATGTCCTCGTATTTCTTCGGCGGGTTCTCGGCGAACTTGATCGTTCCATCGGGCCTGATGTTGAACCAGTCCTTGTGATGTTCGAGATACGGATGGTCAGGGGAACAGTTCACCGCGAAATCCAGCGCGATCTCGAGACCGTGCTGGTGCGCGGTCTTGACGAGGTGCTCGAAATCCTTCATCGTTCCGAGACTCGGCTCGACCGCATCGTGCCCTCCGTCCAAACTCCCGATCGAATACGGACAGCCGGGATCGCTTGGCGCGCATTTCAGGCTGTTGTTCCGCCCCTTCCGGTTGGTGACGCCGATCGGATGGATGGGAGGAAAGTAGAGCACGTCGAATCCCATGGCACGGATCTCCGGCAGCCTTGCCTCGACGTCCTTGAAGGTGCCGCTCTTCCCCGCTTTGAAGGCGCAGGAGCGAGGGAAGCACTCATACCAGGAGGCAAATCTTGCCCCGACGCGATCGACCCAGAGGGGATACAGGCGGTCCGT
>MWAR01000427.1 GCA_002068715.1 bacterium ADurb.Bin374 | reverse complement strand
AACCGTTCGGCGGCAACATCAACATCCCGCCGCTGTCGCTCGTCGGGTTCAAGCTGCAGCGCTGATCCGGCCATGAGACAGATCTGCGTCATCGGGCTCGGGTACATCGGCCTGCCCACGAGCAGTATTCTCGCCGCCAAAGGATTTTCGGTTCTCGGCGTCGACGTGAATCCGTCCGTTGTCGAGACGATCAACGGCGGCCGCATCCACATCACCGAGCCAGACCTGGACGCCTTCGTCAAGGCCGCGGTCGGCTCGGGAAAACTGCGCGCGGCGATCGCGCCCGAGCCGTCCGACGTCTTCATCATCGCCGTTCCAACGCCGTTCAAAGCCGGCCACAAGCCCGACATGTCGTATGTCGAGGCGGCGACCCGCTCGATCCTGCCGGTGGTGCAGCCGGGCAATCTGGTCATTCTCGAGTCGACCTCTCCGCCGCGCACCTGTGAGGACATCATCGCGCCGATTCTTGCCGAATCGAAGCTGAAGGTCGGCACCGACGTGTTCGTCGCGCATTGTCCCGAACGCGTCTTACCGGGCCAGATCATGCGCGAGGTCGTCGAGAATGATCGCGTGATCGGCGGAATCAATCCCGCTTCTGCCGCGAAAGCGAAAGAATTGTACTCGGCGTTCGTGAAGGGTGAGATCTTCCTGACCGACGCGACGACGGCCGAGATGGTGAAACTTGTCGAGAACTCGTTCAGGGATGTGAACATCGCGTTCGCCAACGAACTGTCGATGATCTGCGACCGGCTCGATCTCAACGTCTGGGAGTTGATCCGCCTCGCGAACCGGCACCCGCGCGTCAACATCCTGCGGCCCGGCTGCGGTGTTGGCGGCCATTGTATCGCGGTCGATCCCTGGTTCATCGTCGATGCCTGCCCGCAGGAGGCCCGACTCATACGCACCGCGCGCGAGGTCAACGATGCCAAACCACATCACGTGACGTCGCGCATCCGCGAGGCAGCGAAGCGGTTCAGGAAGCCGGTGATCGGCCTGCTCGGTCTTTCGTACAAGCAGGACATCGACGATTTGCGAGAATCGCCCGCCATCGAGATCGCCCGCGAGTTCAGGAGCGATCCGGGCGTCGAGCTGATGGTCTGCGAACCGTTCGTGCGATCGCATGCCGAGTTCTCGCTGGCGCCGCTCGACGAGGTGATGTGCCGCGCCGATATCGTCGTGCTGCTGGTTCCGCATACCGTGTTCCGCAACATCGACCGCGAGCTGCTCAAGCCCAAGGTCGTCATCGACACATGCGGCGTCTGGTGACCGTTCCGTCCGCCGGCCCGCGGGAGACACCCCAGCTATGAAGCTGTTACTCATCGATCCGCCGTTCAAGAGCTTCACCGGTATCTTCGGTTTCTACTTTCCCCTTGGCCTTGCCTATCTGGCAGGCGCCGCGAGAAACGCCGGCTTCGACTGCTCGATCCTCGACATGGACGCGGCCGAGCCCAAGACCGGCACGCTCGATTTCGCGCACGAATACGAGCGCTACGCCTCGTACATCGAAGCGCTGAACGATCCGCGCCACCCGACCTGGGACTTGCTGCGGAAGCTCGTTCTCGACCAGCGGCCCGACATCATCGGCGTTACCGCGATGACGACCAAGTTTGGCACGACGATGCAGACGATCCGCTTTTGCCGGGAAGTCCTGCCGCGCGTTCCCATCATCGTCGGCGGCCCGCATGCCTCGACGATGCCCGACCTCACGATGAGCATGCCGGAAGTCGATTACGTGTTGCGCGGCGAAGCCGACGAGAGCCTGCCGGAACTGCTGGCCGCCCTGCGCGACGGCCGTGACGTGGCCGGTATTCGCGGACTCAGCTTCCGCCACGATGGGAAGATCGTTCACAATCCCGACCGGGCGTTCGCCCAGAACCTCGATGCGCTGGCCCTGCCGGCTCGCGACGCATTATTACATCCTGAAAACTATTCTTCCGAGGACATGGGCGTCATTTTGACTTCGCGCGGCTGCCCGTTCGCGTGCAGTTACTGTTTCCACATGTGGGAACGGCGCGTGCGGTACCGCTCGATTCCGAACATCATCGAGGAGATCGTGCAGGTGCATGACGCCTATGGAACGACGCAGTTCTCGATCAAGGACGACTCGTTCACGGTGAAGAAAAAGCATGTGCGTGACCTGTGCGAGGCGATCAAGCGCCTGCCGTTCAAGATCAGCTGGTCGTGCACGACGCGCGTCGACCTGATGGAGGACGAGCTGCTCGAGATCATGAAAGATGCCGGCTGCGTCCAGGTGAGCGTCGGCATCGAGACCGGCTCGGAGCGCATCCTGAAAGAGACCGACAAAGGCATCACCCACGCCCAGATCGAGCGCGCGGCGCGCATGCTGAACCGGCATCGCATCTTCTGGAGTGGCTACTTCATGATCGGCTTGCCGACCGAAACCGAGCAGGACATGCGGCTGACGATCGAGTATCTGCGCAAGGTTCGGCCATACTACGGCGGGTTGGGCGTCTACAACCCGTTCCCGCGCACAAAGCTGTTCGACCAGGGCGTCGAACTGGGCCTGCTCGACCCGCAGCCGCCGCTGGAGCATTTCTTGAAGACGAACCCGAAAGACCTGTTTTTCAAGAACCCGAAGCGGCGCGTCATCGAGGTGCCGCACGAGCGGTTCGAACAGATCGTCGCCGAGGCGATGCAGGTGTTTCATGCCCACAACACGAACCCGTTCAGCATGGTCCGGCGTGGCTTTGCGCGGCGCAGGACCTACATGGCCGATCCTTCCCTGCTGTGGCGCGATCTGTCGAAAGCCTGGGAGATGATCCGCTCGAAGTTCGGGTTTTCCGCGACACATACCTGACGGAAAGGACATGCCATGCGGCAGATTCTACAGAGACTGAAGACCGGCGATATCGAGATCGCCGATATCCCGGTGCCCACCGTGAAGGCAGGGCATCTTCTGATTCAAAGCGCCCGGAGCCTCATCTCCGTCGGAACCGAGCGGATGCTGCTGGATTTCGGCCGGGCCGGCTGGATCGACAAGGCGCGGCAACAACCCGACAAGGTGCGACAGGTGTTCCAGAAGATTCGCACCGACGGCCTTCTCGCGACGGCCGAGTCGGTGATGCGCAAGCTCGACCAGCCGCTCGCGCTGGGCTACTCGAACGCCGGCCGTGTCGTGGCGATCGGGAAGGGCGTCACGGGCTTCGCGGT
>MWAR01000426.1 GCA_002068715.1 bacterium ADurb.Bin374 | reverse complement strand
GAACAGATACGATTTTTCCCGCCTCGAGAACATGTGGCTGCCGTTGATTCTCGACGTGATCAAAGGCATGATCGAACGCTGGGAGATGTGCGAGTGCCACGACTGCGTGCTTGATACCGTCGCTCTCGCCCTCAACAGCCTGCCGCCCAAATACTGGGTCGGCGGCAAATACGACGTGTTCATGCCCCCCGACGTCTTCCTGGCTGACGCCAACAATCGGTTACTCGCCGAACAGGCCGTCATCAAAGCCCTGTCACTGGTGTCGAAGAATCCCCACCATTGACCGTCCGGCGCTCCCGGGATTTTCAATCTCCTCCGCCGCTTGTTGTATTTGAAACTATAGAATCCCTGAGTATCCTCAGACGCGTGTCTTCCGGCTTGATTCGGAGCGCGGCGTCCAGGTCGGCGATGGCCTTTCCGGTTTCGCCGTTCCTGAGAAAGAGCGCCGCGCGGTTGTTCAGGCTCGGGACATAGTCGGGGGCAAGTCGCAATGCCTCGGAATAATGGGAAACGGCTTCGGCCGTCCGGGACGCTCCAGCGGCGATCAATCCGAGGTAATCGTGGATCATCGGCTCGTCCGGCCATTCCTTCACGGCTTTTTCGAGGATGTTCCGGGCTTCATCGGGGCGTCCGAGGGTGAGCTCGGCGGCGGCGAGATGGACCCACCCCCTGGCGTAGCGCGGCTGAAGCTCGGTGACGACACGGAAATCCGAACGGGCATGTTCGGCGTCACCCGCCAGGAAGCGTGCCATGCCGCGGTTGTTGAAGGCTGTGTAATGCGGTGTTTGCCGTACGACCTCGGTCCAGAAGGTGATCCCATTCTGATAAAAGCCGCATCTGATACTGGTTTCCCGTGCCAACCAGACGCCGGCGCAAAGGATGACGGCCAGAGTCGCCGTTTCCAATACGGGCTTCTTGCGTTCGCGAAGGAAGGTGCTGATCGCCTGAAGAGTGTCGGCGATGTACAAAAACAGGCCGTAAGCCGGAAGATACGTATGCCAGGAGGCTGTGAAAAACTGGCCCAGCCCGTGAAAAAAAACGCCGGTGCTTACGGGCAGAAGGACAGCCGGAAAAAAGAGCAAACCGCAGTATCGAAGAGGGGCATGCCGGGAAACGAAGAGAAGAACGCAGAAAAGCGTCGCGGCGATACCCCATGAAACCGTTTCGGGAGGCCACTGGCCGGGTGAAAAATAGGGGATGAACAGGGGAATGTCGATCGGAACCGCCACGCAGCGGATGAGGGCTCCGGTGCTGATGAAGACGCGTTCGATCCGATCGAGGAGGCTGCTTCGGGAAGCGTCGTGATACTGGTTCCGTTGTGATTCCGCAGGAGCTCCGGACACGGCGAGCACGCCGACAATGCCGATGAGAATGAAGAGAAAGCGGCATTGCTTCATGGTCTTCAGCAGAGAGACGTCGTTCTTGAAGCGATTCAGGACCGCCAGGGCGAACGGAAACGAGCTGGTCGTTGGTTTCGACAGGAGACCCAGAAGAACGCAGATGGCCACGGATCGGCGAATCTGTGGCGCTTCCGGCGCGTCGCCGGCAAAATGCAGATTCAATCCGAGCAGATAGAAAAAGGCGAACAGGACGTCCTTTCGCTCCGTGATCCAGGCCACGGACTCGACGCGGCCTGGGTGAACGGCGAAGAGCACGGCCGTGGCGCATGCCCAGACGATGCTCAGGCCGAGCCTGCGCGACAGTTCGAAGGCGAGCAGGACGTTTGCGCAATGGAGCAGAAGGTTGCCCAGGTGGAAGAAGAACGGGTCCATGCCCGAGAGACGGTATTGGAACGCGAGTGAGAGAACGGTCAGGTGCTGATACACAGTCATGTAGGGCTGTGTGAACAAGCGGAGAAGCGATGGCGGCGAAAGATCGTGAAAATAAGGATTGTCGAGGACCATGGCCGGGTCGTCCCAAGTGATGAAGCCTGCCTCGAGCGCCGGAAAAAATGCGACGATCGTCAGCAGAACGAGGCCAAGCCGGACGAACCAGGTAGTGATATTGTTATCGCTATTCATCGATGGGTTTGACCCGGTGACCTGATAATATCGCAATAGGTATTATATGAATGGTGTGATTGTTCGGTCGAAACTCATTCCGGGATGACGGATCGCGAAAGCGGATGGGAATTCCCAGAAAAACGCACGCCGGAGCGGAACGGATCTCCGTCCCGGCTCCGGCGCAGGGTGTGACGTGTATCAGGTGAGCTTGTTCGCCTTGAAGATTTCCTGGATGGCCGTCGAGGCGGCCTGGCGCACTTCGCGGGTCTGGTCGCGCTCGGCCTTCTTGAGAGCGACGATCGCACGGATGTCGCGAAGGGCGCCCAGCGCCTCGGCCGCGGTGCGTCGCACTGAGCCGTTGCGGTCGGCGAGCAGCTGGACGAGTGTGTCGACGACCTTCTCGCCGCCGATGCGGCCGAGGATGCGGGCAATGTTCTCGCGCAGGTTGTTGTTGCGATCGCTGGCGAGCTTGAGAAGCCGCTGGACGAGGGATTCCTCGCCGATGCGGATCAGCAGGTCGCAGGCGTGGCGTCGCATCCGTTCCTCGGGGTGTTTGAGGGCCTCGACGAGGACGAGATACGCCCTGGATTTGAAGCTGACGATCGCCTCGCTGCACGCGAGCGGCACGAGTGGGGAAGGATCGTCGAGCCTGGCCAGGAGGGGCAGGATCGCCTGGGTGTCGCCGATCAGGGCGAGGGCGGCGGCCGCCTTCTCCCGCACCGACTCGGCGGAATCCTCGAGCGACTTGATGAGATGCGGCAGGGCAATCCGCTCCTTGCGCTGGCCGAGGGTCTCGACGGCGGTACCGCGGACAACGGCCGACTTGTCGCTCAGCGACTTGATGATGATGTCCGGAACGCGCGCATCGGCCATCTGGGAGAGGGATTTGACCGACAGCTGGCGCACGAGTTCCGACGTGTCGCTGGTCGTCTTCTCGAGGAATTCGACCGCGGCCGTGTCCTTGAGCTCGCCGAGCACCTGGGCGGCCTTGGCCCGGACGGCTTCGACGGCGTCCTTGAGGGCTTCGATGGCGGGCGGAACGGCGGCCGTGGTGCCGATCTTGCCGATGGCTTCGATAGCGGCGCCGCGGACCTTGTCTGCCGGGTCCTTCACCAGCTGCGACAGCGTCCGGATCGCCCGCGGGTCGCGGGTCTCGCCGAGGACCGAGGCGATGGCATACCGCACCGGTTCGGCGGGGTGAGAGGCCGCCAGGAGCAGCTTCTCGACCAGCTTCCGGCTCTTGCTCGCGATCAGCTGCTTGCTGAGCAGGTCGAGGGGAATCTGAAACTCGGGCTTCTTGAGAATGTCGATCAGGGCATCGAGCGCACCCTCGGTCTGGATGCCGCCGAGCGCCTCGACGCACCACTGGCGCTGGGCGTTGTCACCCTGTGCGAAGAAGTCGCGGATGACCGGGATCGCCTTGTCGTTTCCGACCTTCGCGAACAGCTGCGCCACGTTGAGCTTGATCAGGTGCAGGATCTGCATGCTGCACTCGACGATCCGCTTGTCGGGGATCCCGGCGAGCTTCTTGAAATCCTTGTCGGTCAGCGTGTCGCGCGCGATCTTGATGAGCAGGTCGAACGCGCGCTCGTCATCCATGCCGGCGAGCGCTTCCGCGATCGAGAACTGCGCCCAGGAATACCCTTCCTTCAGGATGACCGAGATCGGGTTCTCTTCGGTGAGGTGCTTGTCGATCGCGAGCAGGCTGTCCGCCACGGTTTTCTTGAGCTGTGCGCCGGCCGTCTCGAGGACCTTGATGAGAGGAAAGATGGCGCGGATGTTTCCGATGCGGCCGAGAACGCGGACCAGCGAGGGAACCACCGCCGCCGATTCGGTCGACAGCGCCTTCGTCAGCGGTTCCACCGCCATCTCCTGGAGCTCGCACAGGGCCCACTCGGCCTTGGCGACGATCTGCTCGTCCTGCTCGCCGAGCGAACGCACGAGCGCCGGAATCGCCTTCGCCCCGCGGATCATGCCGAGGGCTTCGATCGCGTGGAGCCGGACATCGCGTTCGGAATCGGAAAGGCGGTTCACGAGCGGATCGATCGCGACCGGGTTTCCGATCTTTCCGAGGGCCTGGGCGGCGGCGATCTTCAGTTCGGGTTCGGGGGCGTCGAGGAACGGCACGAGATTGCCGGCCGTTGCCTTCT
>MWAR01000425.1 GCA_002068715.1 bacterium ADurb.Bin374 | reverse complement strand
GTCGGGCGGCATGCCCGCACGGCGGACGGCCGCCTTGCCGAACAGCGCCCACGCTCCGCCGCCCTGCTCGATATGCCGAAGCACGGCACGCACACGATCGGCTTCCACCAGCCTTTGCGACAGGGAAACGCTCATCGGGCCTTTTCCCTCAGGCGGTCTTCGATGCTTCGAGCTGGGCCTGGACCGTCGCCAGAAGCTCTCGCGGACTGAACGGCTTGGTGATGTATTCGGATGCCCCGGCCTCGAGGCCCATGTGCCGGTCGATCTCCTGCCCCCGCGCCGTCAGCAGCAGGATCGGAACGCCTTTGAACTCCGCTTCGGCACGCAGCGTTCGGCAGACATCGAAGCCGTTCATTTTCGGCATCATCACGTCGAGCAGGACGAGCGAGGGTTTCTCGCGGCGGGCCGTTTCCAGCGCTTCTTCCCCGTTCGATGCCGTCACGACCGTGAAACCGGCGTTCGCCAGCTTATCCTTGACGACCCGCAGAATATGCGGCTCGTCGTCAGCCACGAGGATCTTTTTCTGTTCCATGGTTCCCTCCTGCCGTGCGTTCGAGAATCTCACGGACGGTACGACTCAGGTCTGCGCCGCTGTAAGGTTTGGTCAGCACGGCATCGAGCCCCTGCTGTTTCAGCCGTTCGTCTTCCGTCAGGACCGTCAGAAGCATCACCGGCACGTTTCTGGTCGTTTCATCAGCCTTCAGGCGCTTCACGACCTCGAAGCCGTCCATATCGGGCATCAGCACATCGAGAATGATCAGGTCGGGCCGGTCGCCGCGCAGGTATTCGAACGCCGCGGGCCCCGACAGAACGGTGTCGACCGCATGTCCGTCGCGGGCAAGCCGGTCCTTCACCGCCCGCGCGATATTCGCCTCATCTTCGATCACGAGAATGCGTGACATGACATCACGATACCATACCCCGCCGCCATCCGCTTGGCCGTTGCCGGAAAATCACCCCAACCCGGGCCCCGCGTCAGACTTGCCGTTTGAGGCAGATGATCGAGATGTCGTCGTTCGGACGGCTCATGTCGGTGGCCTCGGATAATCGCCGGAACATGTGCGCGACCACCTCTTCAGGCGAGGCATGCGCCGTTTCGCGGAACCATTCCAGCATCCGTTCGTATCCTATCTGCTCCTGGTCGGGTCCGGAGGCTTCGACCAGCCCGTCGGTATACAGCAGGAGGGCATCCCCGGGAAGCATCGAAATACTCTTGGCTTCGGCCTTGAACTTCTTCGAGATCCCGAGGGGGAAGCAGTTCCCTGTTTCGAGCATCGTCACAGCCCCCGTTCCGGCGGTGTAATACACAGGATAATTGTGCCCGGCGTTTGCATACTCAACAATATGTTTCCCGGTATCGAGGAGAAAATGAAACATGGTCATCATCTTCTTCTTTTTCACCGTCGCCAGCATGAACTCGTTGAACATGGCGAGATTTTCCAGAAGGGTCGGCTTCTGCTTCGAAGACATCGTAAAGGCGCACTTCGCCATACCCATGATGAGCGCGGCCGCCACGCCATGGCCGGAGACATCGCCCACGATCCCCGCGATCTCACCGGTCGAGACCGGGAAATAATCGAAATAGTCGCCTCCAATGTCGGCCATCGCGCGGCTCTGTCCGAATATCCGGTAGTGGCCGATCTCCAGAGCATCCTGCGGGAACAGGCTCTCCTGGACGGTTTTCGCCATCTCGAGATCTTTCATTCCCTCCATGACCTGGTTCATGAGCGAAGCCATACGGCCCAGTTCGTCGGGAGCATGCTCGGGAATCCGATGTTCGAATTCACGGCTCTGGATGGCCAGTATCCCTCGGTTCAGGTCGTTGATCGGCCGCAGGAACTGCTCGGAAAGGAATGAGCCAAGCACGACGGCGACGACGATGAGAAACGCCGCCAGGCTCAAAAGCAGGATCCACGATGCCTTTTCGGAGCTGACCAGGGGCTCGAGCGGAACGGCGGCAACGAATGTATAGATCTTGAAATTGTCCCCCCGGAGCGCCATCCAGAGTTCTTTCCGGCCGCGAACGGATACTATCTTCTTGACGATGGCATGCCCTCGCATGGCGACCTGAGCGAAGCGATAGGCCAGGTCCTCATCCCTGTCGTCGGTCAGGATCCGGGGCTTGTACCGCTCCCTCGATGTTTTGTACTCGCCAAACGCATGAACGCGCCATCTCAGATCGGGCTGGCGCTTGAGATTGTGGATATTTCGGAGGATGAACAGGCTCTCGATATTGGACGCCGGTGCCAACCCGGCCACGATCTCGATCGTCTCCATCTTGCTGTTCGTCACGCCGTTGATGAACAGGAAAGAGCTGTCACCGCCCAACGCCAATGGATACATCATGCCCCGGTTCCGGATGATTTCGTCGACGCCGTTGCGTTGGCCAGTGCCGCCGATGAACGTGCTCAGCATGTTGCCGGTCGCTTCCATGACGAGGGTTCCGGCGTCGATGGTGAGGTTTTTGTTCATGCGTTTGATGAACTCGCGAGCCAGGACGGTGACGAACTGCCCCATCTTCTTCTTCCCGGGATCCCGTTCGATATCCTTTTTGAATCGCGGAAAATTGAAGATCTCACGGCCTTTCTGGTCGATCACCATGAGCATGTCGAAGGGCTTTTCCGCCAGAAACTGCTTGTAGACATCGAGGCGCCGTTCGGCGTTTTCCTCGTTGCTGGCTTCGGCAACGATCGATTTCAACCTGCGCTCCGTCGTCTGAATTTCGAGCCGCAGTTTCGCATCGAACTGCTTGATCTTCTCCTGTACCTGGAGTTCGAGTTTCTGCTGCAGAACGCTGGTGTGGTCCTTCAGAGCGTAATACCCGACGACGAGCATGATCAGGGACGGAATGCCGACGCCGAACAGGAACACTCCCAGCAGTTTCGCGGGGATCGGCGTGCCCCAACCCTGCCCCCCGGCGGGGATGCGGAAACAGACGAACAGCAGCCATACCAGTGATATAACATTTATTATATAATAAATCCGGTCCGAAAAGAAGCGGGGAGTGGCGCTCATGGTCAGCAGCCACCCGGGATGTCTCCGCGGGGCGAACGAAACGGTGTTGTTTCCCGCCGTGAAGTGCGTGTCGAATTGCGGCGCGGCCTTCAGAAACGCCCCGGCCAGCTCCGCCGTGCCGATCAGTTCCGGTGGGTGGAACACGACTGTTTGCGTTTTCCCCTTCTGCGCCACGCCGTCACGCGGTGCCGCCCCGCCGGTCCCACGCTCGGCGGCGAGATCGGGCACCAGGGCCATGGCGGCCGTCATCCCCCGTCTCGTGCGGTTGGCATGGTCGATCATCCGTTTCATGAAAAAGTTCCCGGGGATCATCGACGGGTGGAAGAACGCGACATACCCGGCCAGACCGCCCCGCGTCGGGGCTTCCTCCCAGGAAACGACGAAGTATCGTTCCCGGTCGCGCGGTCCGAGGTCCGAAACGGCGCCCCGGTTGGGAATGAACAAGCTCAGGGACTCGACGTTGAGGAACTGCGCGACCAGCCCTCTCAGCCCCTCAGGCACTGATTTCTTCAGGCCCAGGTCGACGATGGCGGCAAAGGAGAGTTCGGCGGCCCTGCGGGAACGGCTCTTCGAGCTGATTTCC
>MWAR01000424.1 GCA_002068715.1 bacterium ADurb.Bin374 | reverse complement strand
TCGGCGGTGTGGTGCGGCTGGATACCGCCTGCCCGGCGAAGCGTGAAGAAAATGTGCGCTGGGAAGCCGGGCCGTTCGGGTTGCAGCGGCGCGAATGTGCGTGGGGCGACCGGAATGGAAGTCTGGCCTGGCGTGTCGATCTGGCCGATTCCCGGAGTGACGGCTATTTGCGCAACCAGAATCGTGATCTGAAAAGGATTGCCGGGCGTGTCTTCTGGGTCGATCCAGCCGGGCGCGACGAGGTGGAGCTCGGCCTGACGCGGCTCGAGGAAATGCGCGGTTATGCCGTGGCCAACCGGCCCGGTCTGCCCGGATATGATCCGTCGAAGCCAGACTCGGATGGGGAACGGATCATGCCCGGCGATACGGTGGCCAGCGACGGTACGCGGTTGCTGCGTGACCTGTCGTTCTTCGATGTGACGTGGCGGCGCCATGTGGCCGACGGCCGCTGGAGTCTCGGCCACAGCCGCACCGAGGAAACCCGGAGCGACCTGGCGCGGAATGCCGCCGGGGTGACGATCTACGACCGTTCGATCGACAGCGACGATTCCGGCTACTGGTTTCTGAATCGTGAGGGAACGTGGGAGCAGGGCCGGTGGAAACTCGGGATGGACCGGCGCAGTTTCCGGTACGGTGACGGGACATACAAGGTCGCCCCTGCCGCGGCGACGCCGTTGTTCGCCTCGCAGAAAATCGACATGGACGGATTCTTCGGCGAATGGTGCCGCCGGATGGGAAACGGCGAATTGTCATTGGACCTGCGCCGGCAGTCCTACTCGGCCGACCGGGACGATGCGCGCGCTGCGGCCATGCGGCCGTCGGAACGGCGTTCGACCATCCCGGGCATGGCCTGGGCATGGAACCCGTCACGAGACAACCGGCAGTCCGTTTCGGTCCGCAGGCTGTGGCGGGCGCCGTCGATGGCCGAATACTACTGGTGGAGCGCGAACTACGCGAACCCGGCCCGGATCGGATCGGGGCGTGATCTCGAACCCGAGAGCGGCATCGGCGTTTCGTGGGATTCCGAGTGGACGGTGGATGACAAGACAAGCCTGACGGCGGGCGCGTTCGTACATAATCTGGATAACTATATTCACTTCGTCCATGTGTTCCCCTTTTCCTGCTACAACGTCGACCATGTGCGGATCAGGGGCATCGAGTGGAACTGGCGCAGAGAACTCACGCGGACGACCGACCTGCAGATTGGCCATACCTGGCAGGAAACCGAACGCCGGGGGGTCGATGCGGCCGACAAGCGAAACGGTCTCGCAAACGAACTCGATTACCGTCCCCGCCACATCTGGACCCTGAAAACGTCGCATCACGGCCGATGGTGGGATGTCGTCTATTCTCTTCGGTATATAACATCCCAGCGCGCCGCCGTCAGTCCAACGCCGCTGCGGCAGAATATCGTGACGTTGAGTCCCTTCGCCGTGCAGGATCTTGAAATCGGCCTCCGATGGACGAAAACCACGCGCCTTGCTGTCAGAATCGACAATCTCGGTGGCCGCGTGTATGCCGAACAGGCCGGTTACCCGATGCCCGGCCGAACGTTTTCCTTCATCGTGGAACAGAGTTTCGATTGATTGCCTGAAAGTAAAGCGGCCATCGATGTGCCGCATTCCGTTGGTGGTGCCCCGGGGTGGCCTGTCAGGTCGCCCCGCGTCGTTCTCGAGGTCGATGAAATGCACATCCGAGATTCGTACTTGACATTATGAGCCTATGCTCATATCTTTATGTTGATCAACAGAATTGTTGAACGTAACGACCATGACGAAGAATGCTGAACATGTCATTCCATTTTCCCCCGGACACTGTGCTGACAAAGGCCTGATCGCTGCCGTCTCCTGTTCCGAAGGCGTGGGCACAGCAAAGACGCCTGTTCCGGAAGCCCGCTTTGTCGTAGGGCTCGGCATCGAGAACGACGGTCATGCTGGCACGGGGCGGCAGGTGAGCCTGCTCCAGGTCGAGCATGTCGAGGCGTTCAACGCCGTTCACGGCCTTCGGGCCGGCCCCGGCGACTTTGCCGAGAACATCCTGACCCGCGACGTCGACCTGAGCCGGCTGAAGCCAGGCGACAGCCTACGCATCGGCGATACGGCGGTGCTCGAGGTCGCGCAGATCGGGAAGGAAATCCTGCCGCACCACTACTCGTTCCACGGCTTCCGGTTGCTGCCGACGCTGGGCGTCTTCTGCCGGGTGATCGAGAGCGGTCCGGTCGCGGCCGGAGCGACGATCTCGATCCTTGTGAAGGTCAAACCATGAACGTGCCGGGAAAAACGACGAACGAGACGTTCGAGGCGGCGCGCGCCCATTGCATCGCGGCGGAGGCGAGCGGTTCGCTCGGGAAGCCGTTTGCCGAGCCGTGGTTCGACCCGTCTCTCTGGCGGTTCGATGAAGGAGGGGTGCTATACGGCACCCTGCCTAGGGGGCTTTCCCCCGAAGGGTATCACGATATCGTGCATGGGGGTGCCATCGCGGCGCTGCTCGATGCGGCCATGACCCACTGCCTGTTCGGCCGTGGCGTGATGGGCCTGACGGCCGAAATGCAGGTCAGATACCGGCGGCCCTTGTCGGTCGGGCGTGAGACGCAGGTGCGCGCATCGCTCGAAACTTCGGTCGGAAACCAGGTCTACCGGCTCGTCGCTACCGTCTCGGCGGACGGCGAGGTGAAGGCCGAGGCCCGCGGAACGTTCTTCCGCCCCCCCGGCGGCCCGGTGCTCGGGAAGGTGCATTCTGCATCCGTGTAGGGGCAGGATTCAAACCCGCCCCCGTTCGAAAATTATCTCAAGGAGGCTGTATATGCCACGTGGTGATGAAACTGGACCGAATGGAACTGGACCCATGACCGGTTGGGGAATGGGAACTTGCGGTGGAAACGCAGGCTGCGGCTTCCAGGGTCGCGGTCGCGGAATGGGCCCATGCGGAGGTGGCTTCGGCTTCGGCCGCGGACGCGGCCAGGGCCGCGGACTGGGCTTCCGGAACAGGGCTGTCCAGACCGCAGAAATGGGAGTTCCCGACCAGGCGCCGCCGGAAGCTTCGATCGAGGCACGTCTCGATATCCTGCAGCGTCATATCGAGACGGTGTCAGGCCAGATCGAGGCGTTGAGAAGCACGTTGCGGCACGAAAACCTCCCCGTGGAGGAACCCCGGAAGGATCCGGAAACGAAGTGATCCGATCGAATCATCCATGCTGAGATACTCGCAGAAGGTTCTCGACCACTTTCATGCCCCGCGTTATGTCGGCCGGCTCGATTCGTATGACGGCATCGGCCGGCTCGGCGATCCCGACTGCGGCGATTTCCTCGAAGTGACGGTTCGTCTCAGCGACGACCAGCAGAAAATTGCCGCGATCGGGTATCTCGTCAAGGGGTGCCCGGCGGCGATCGCGACATCGAGCATCACGGCCGAACTGGTCTGCGGCAAAGAGATCGAAGAAGCCGCCATGCTGACGGATGCCGCTGTCATCGAGGCGCTCGACGGCTTGCCGCCGGGCAAGGAACACTGTTCCGTCCTCGCGGTGAAGGGGCTCCAGCTCGCGCTCCAGAACGCCGTTCTGCGGCATCTGTTCAAGCGCGCCGGGATCGTCGACTCGGACGAGGCGTTCGACCGCCTCGTCGAGAGCGGCGGTCTCGAACAGTACATCCATACCTGCGACGGCTCGTGCGAGGAATCGCCTGAGGCGTGCAGTCAGACAACGGAAGGGGAAAAACCATGTTGATCGCTATTTCCGCCCGCGGAGACACGTTGGACGCCGCCATGGACCCGCGCCTCGGCCGGGCCGAGAAGTTCATCCTGATCGAGAGTGATTCCGAAAAAACCACGATTCTCGAAACCGCTGCCACCCAGGCGACGCACGGAGCCGGCATCCAGACGGCGCAGGCGCTTCTCAAGGCGGGCGCGAAGGCCGTCATCTCGGGTGATTGCGGCCCGAAGGCGTTCCAGGTGTTCCAGGCAGCCGGGGTTCCCGTGTATGCCGCGACCGGCGGGACGGTCCGCGACGTGTTCGCCGCCTGGCGCCGGAACGAGCTTCCGGTGATCGGCCAGCCCGGCGCCGCGAAACATGCCTGATGAATAGCTCGAACGATACAACTTCTGGGAAGGCCGGCGGCTTTGGCCGTCCGGCCCCCTGGATCGCTGTCGCGAGCGGAAAAGGCGGCACGGGAAAGACGAGCGTGGCGGTCAGTCTCGCCAGGGCCGCTCTCCGGGCCGGCCGCCGCGTCCAGCTCGTCGATGCCGACGTCGAGGGGCCGAATGCCCATCATTTTCTCGGTCTCGGCGAGCCCGAGACGTTTCCGGTCGAGGCGATGCTTCCGCGTATCGACCCGGCGCGCTGCACCTTGTGCGGCGAGTGCGCCTCGTTCTGCATCTACCAGGCGCTGGCCGTGCTCGGCGACCGCGTGATGGTGTTCCCCGACATGTGCCACGGCTGCGAGGGCTGCCGCGTGGTGTGCCCGGCGCAGGCGATCGAGAACGGCTCGCAGGAGATCGGTCGCATCATGCACTGGCGGGGCGATGGCTTCGAGGCCTGGCAGGGCCGGCTGCACGTCGGCCAGGTGCTCAGCCCGACCCTGATCCGCGAACTGCACCGGCGCGCGCGCGAGTCGGCGCCCGGCTACGACCTGACCATCGTCGATTCCCCCCCCGGAACGTCGTGCCCCATGATGGCGGCCGTGCGCGGCGCGAACCGGCTG
>MWAR01000423.1 GCA_002068715.1 bacterium ADurb.Bin374 | reverse complement strand
TGAAGCGAGCGCCAGATCGTGCTCATAGCCTGAATGCGAAAGGAGGACGAACAGGTCCGTCCGGGGCCCGAGCTCCGCGACCAGCGATGCGACCGCGGAGGCCGGCTCGATCAGCCGCATGCCGACACGGTTCGTCACCGAAATGACATCCCATGCGGCGCTGCCGATGACGCCCGCGACGGCGATGGAGAGGCCATCCCGTTCGATGATGCGGTAGGGCGTGAAAATGCCGACTCCGCTCGAGGCGTTCACGACATTCGCGCACAGGAGGGGAAAGGAGGCGTGCCTGTACTGCTCGAGGAGATTCGCGAGGCCGTCGTCGAGCTCGTGATTGCCGAGCGTCGTTGCGTCGTAACCGCACAGCGAGAAGGCTTCGAGATCCGTTTTTCCCTTGAAATACGAATAAAACGGCGTTCCCTGAAATATGTCGCCGCCGTCGAGCAGCAGAACGCACGAATCGCTCGCGCGAACCGACCGGATGAGTTCATGCCTGCGCGCGATGCCCCCAATCTGCTTCCCGAACTCGGGAAGATCGGCCGGCAGCAGGTGCGAGTGGTGGTCGTTCGTGTAGAGAATCGTCACCTTCTTCTCTTCCGCAGCGGCATTCGGCGGCGAAATGATGACGGTGAATAATAATAGACAATATATAATAAATATTTTCCGCGTGGAGGCGGCTGGCATCGGATTCTCCCGTCCGGTGATGTCGCATTATATCACACGGCGCCTGGAGGCACGAACGGACATCCGAATTTCCAATCGCGCAGGGACACTGGATATGATACTCTGCTCTTGCTTCGCGGCACATTCCATCTCTCGAACGAGGCACGTGTTCCATTCATGAGCAGTGAAAAGCCGGTCATTGCGATCTCGCTCCTGCGGGAGATCGCCCAGGCCATTTCCCACCTCAGTCCTGACCGCGCGATGCGGTTCCTCGTCGACAGCGCGGTGGCGGTCACCGAATCGCGCGGAGCGGTCCTCCTGACGCCGCATGAAAAGCTGCGCGAGATGGTGCCGATGATCGAAAGCCTTCAGCACGAACAGGACCGGCCCGCCTGTTCCGGCGTGTTTCTGAGCGCCTGCTACAAAACCTTCCTCAACGGCATCATGGAACGGTACTGCGGCGAGCGCCCGTTACCGGCAGACCTTTCACCCGGGCCGAACGCCGGGCCGGCGCTCATAATGCCGGTCAAGCTCGCAGGCAAACCGGTCGCCCTCCTGTTCATCTTCCGCCATGCCGTGGACGGGGAGTTCACGCCCGAACACCAGAGTTTCCTCGAGATCCTGACCCCGTTCCTGGGCTCGCTTCTCGAAAATTTCCGACTCAATACCGAGATGATCCACAAGAACTCACGCCTCTCGGCTCTCTACGACATCTCCCAGCGGACCGAGTCGATGATCGATCTGCGCGACGTCTACGACGCTTTGGGAAAGGTCATCAAAAGCTTCATCGATTTCGACGCCTATCTGCTGTATCTGCTGAGTCCCGACGGCACGATGCTCGAGGCGCGCTCGTCGGCCCCTAACGCACCGTATCCCATACGGATCGCGGTGGGCGAAGGCCAGATCGGAAAGGCGGCCCGCGAGCAGAAGCCGTATCTTACGTATACTGAAGAATATAAATCGGTGCTTATTCTTCCTGTCGTCGTTTCGGGAAAGCTGATAGGCGTCGTCACGGTCGTGAGCCGGAAATCCTACGCCTATCGCGACGAAGACATCATCGGCCTGCGGATCATCACGACCCAGATCGCCTCGATCGACCACCTGTTCCGTGACCTGCTGAGGCTTCGCGGGTTCACCCAGCACATCCTCGAGTCCATGACGTCGGGCGTCCTCATTTTCGACAACAACGGCGTCGTCACATTTGCGAACCACGAGATGACGCGCATTCTCGACCGGCCAGTTCCCGAAAACTGGACGGCGGCCAAGGGCGGCGACGTCATGCCTCCGCCCCTGCTCGCTCTGATCACCGAAGTGCTCGAGAACAAGATCACGCTCGAAAACAGCAAGGTCCGTCTGGAGCACGTTTCCCCGCCGTGCATCCTAGAGGTGCACGCGTTCCCCTTCCGCGACGAGCAGGGCATTCTCGGAACGGCGTTCTTCTGCAAGGATGTCACGCAGGTTTCTCGTCTCGAAGAACAGCTGAAGCGCGCGGACAGGCTTTCCGCCCTCGGCGTGCTGGCCGCGGGCATCGCGCACGAGATCCGCAACCCTCTCACGGGAATGAAGATGATCGTCCAGCTGCTAACGGCGGACCTGGGCGCGGACGATCCGAAGTGCGAGCCCCTTTCCATCATCCAGAACGAGATCGACCGGCTCGAGCGCATTATCGCAAACCTTCTCGATTTCGCTCGGCCCAGCAAGCCCAAGGAGATCCCGATCGACCTCCGGGATATCCTCAACGCCTGTCTCCTGCTGATCCACAACCAGATCAACAAGGCCGGCCTCACCCTCGAAACGCATTTCCCGGGAGATCTGCCGACCGTCATCGGCGATCCTGACCAGCTCAAGCAGGTGTTTCTCAATATCCTGACCAATGCGGTTCACGCGACGAAACCGGGCGGAAAGCTCGATGTGCTCGTCGATCCCCGGGCGGAAGGAGTGGTGGCGGCGGTTCGCGATACCGGCTGCGGCATCCCACCGGGAAAACTCCGGACGATTTTCGATCCCTTCATGACGACGAAGGAGGACGGGACCGGCCTGGGCCTCTCCGTCGCCCTGCGCATCGTGGAAGAACACGGCGGACGCATCGACGTCGATAGCGTCGAAGGGCAGGGAACGACGTTCTCCGTCTGCCTCCCCCTGCCGCCTGGACCGAACGGAGCTTCCACGAATGCATGATCCGCGATTTCCCGTTTGGGGCATCACCGGCCCGATCGGGGCCGGTAAGACGACGCTGGCGGAGATCCTCGTCCGGTCGGGCGCGAAAAATCTCGAAGTCGATCAGATCGGGCACGCGCTTCTTGTGCGCAAAGAGGTTCAGGAACATCTCGTCCGGGCGTTCGGCGACTCGATCGTAACCGATGCGGGGATCGACCGTAGGCGGCTGGGTGAGCTGGCGTTCGCATCGCCCGAAGCGACGGCGCGGCTGAATCGCATCATGCACCCGGCCATGATTGATGACGTGGAGCGAATTCTTCGCGAAGAGCGGGAACAGGGAACGCCACTCGTTCTGTTGAACGCCGCTCTACTGTATACCATGGGCCTCGACAGGCTCTGCAGGGTGATCCTCTACGTCCGCGCGGCGGATGCCATCCGCCTCGACAGGATCGTGACGACTCGCGGGTTGCCCGTCGAATCGGCCCGGGCACGGCTTCTCGCACAGGATCGCGAGCCGGTGGATGACGGCCGTGTGATTTTCTGCGACAATGAAACATCCGTCAGCGACCTTGAAGGCTGGGTGAAGGTCCGGCTGGGGCCGCTGCTTCCAGAGAAAATGAAGAGTTCCATGGAGAAAACCGTATGAAAGCCGAACATCGTCACGATGACCTGGTGAAAGCGCTGGATGCAATTTCGGGCGTGACGGCGGTTCCTCACTGCCTGCTGCCGATGCTTGCAGCGCAAACGCTGTGCGTGGCGGCCGTTTCCACCGCTTCGTCGCGCGGTTCCGATGCGAGAGCGTTCGAAATCTATACCGCACCCGGCTTGAGGGCTTTGAACAAGCCTGCCGCCGAATACGCGGATAGGACAATGGCGGAAATACTAACCCGAATGGATCGGGTCGGGGCGGAGTGCATGGTCGTCGATCCGGGACTCCCGCGTCAGCTCCTGATTCGCGGAAATGATCTCGCGGCCCTCCGCGGTCAGGTTGAGAAGACAGGACGATTGGTCTCCGGCTCCGAATCCGTGGAATGCGAGACAGGCAGCGAGCTGACCCTGGCTGCTCCCGAGCCGCTTCCGCCGGCCTCTTTTCTCGATGTGCTGAGGATGGCGTTGCGCTCGGGGGGCAGGTTTCGACGTGCCTGGCTGTTCGAAGCCCTTTTCCCGGGCCAGGGAAAAGGTGAACTCTGCATTGGGGTCGAGCCTCTTCCTGAAACCGATCTCGAAGCTCTCGAGCGAGGTCTCGGCGATGCGGCCCAGAAACATGCCGGCCAGGTCGCGGACCGTGGAAGTCTCGCGTTCCTGCCTCTCCAGGATGCCGAG
>MWAR01000422.1 GCA_002068715.1 bacterium ADurb.Bin374 | reverse complement strand
GACGAGGCCGAACGCTGCCACAGGCTCGCCATGATCCACGAAGGCCGCCTCCTGGCCCTCGGCACGCCCGCCGAGATGAAAGCCCTGATGCCAGGCGCGCTTCTCGAGCTGATCGTTCCCGAAGCCCGCAAGGCCGCGGCAGTGCTGAAGCCGGCCTTTTCCGCCGGCCGTGTCAACGCGTTCGGCGATCGCATCCACCTCGTCACCCGCGCCCCCGAGCGGGACGTCGGCATCGCCCGCGACCGGCTGTCGGAAGCGGGCCTGCCTGTCAGGGAATCCCGCGAAATCGCCCCCACCCTGGAAGACGTCTTCGTCGCCCTCGTGACGTCCGACGATCCGGACGGGAGCCACGCACATGCCAACTGAAGCTTCCCGCCCCGCCGTCGAGGTCGAAGCGCTGATGAAGCGGTTCGGCGACTTCGTCGCGGTGAACCGCCTCAGCTTCTCGGTGGCGCCGGGCGAAGTCTTCGGCTTTCTGGGGCCGAACGGAGCGGGAAAGAGCACGACGATCCGCATGCTCTGCGGCCTGCTCACTCCCGACGACGGGCGCGGCACCGTCGGCGGGCTGGATATCGCGACCCAGCCCGAGCTGATCAAGGCGAACATCGGTTACATGAGCCAGCGGTTCTCGCTGTATGAAGACCTGACGGTCGAGGAGAACCTAGATCTATATTCAGGAGTATATGGCGTGCCCTTCGACCTGAGGAGTGCCCGAAAAAGCCGGGCGATCGGGATGGCCGGGCTGGAGAGGCACCGGCGCAGCATGACGCGCGACCTGGCGGGCGGCTGGAAGCAGCGTCTGGCCCTCGGCTGCGCTATCCTCCACGCGCCCCAAATACTGTTCCTCGACGAGCCGACCTCCGGCGTCGATCCCATCAGCCGCCGCAGGTTCTGGGATCTCATCGCCGAGCTCGCCGCCGGCGGGGTGACGGTCTTCGTGACGACCCATTACATGGATGAAGCCGAATACTGCGACCGGCTGGCCCTCATCTATCACGGAGACATGATCGCCCACGGTTCGCCGGCGGAGCTGAAGCGCGAACATGCCGCAAGTCTTCACGAACTCAGGTGCGGCCGCCTCGAGGATGCACTGGAGATGCTTTCCTCCTTTCCGGAGGTCCGTGACGCAGCACTGTTCGGGGCGACGCTGCATTTCACCCCACGCACTCCGGCAGACGTTTCCGCCATCGCCGCGAAGCTCAGCTCAGCCGACATCCCCGACGCCGCCATCAGCCCGATCAGGCCGACCCTCGAAGACGTGTTCGTCGAGCTGATCGAGGCCGACAACCGGGCCAGGGAGGGAACGGAGCGATGATCGATCTCATGCGGCTCCGGGCCGTGGCGCGCAAGGAGTTCCTGCACGTCATCCGCGATCCGCGGAGTCTCGGTCTCGCCATCGCCCTGCCGATGTTCCTGATGCTGACGTTCGGGTATGCCCTCTCGCTCGACGTCGACCGCGTCGGCCTGCTCGTCCTCGACCGGTGCGACACGCCCCTCAGCCGCGATTTCGCCGCGCGGTTCACCGGGTCGAGATATTTCAAGCTCGTCAGTAATATATTTTCTTATATAGACATTGACCGAGCTTTCGAGCAGCGGGAGGCCATGCTCGCCCTTTCGATTCCTCCGGATTTCGAACGGGACCTCGGGGCCGGAAGGAAGGTGACGGTCCAGATCCTCGTCGACGGCAGCGACGCGAACACCGCGACGATCGCCCTCGGCTACGCGGAGTCGGTCATCGCGGGCTTTTCCGGTGACATCCTGCTCGAACGCCTCCGCCGCCAGGGCCGCAGGCCGCCCGAAATGCCCGTCGAGATCAGGCCCCGCGCCTGGTACAACCCCGACATGGAGTCACGGCTGTTCATCATCCCTGGCGTAATGGCCGTCGTATTGATGATCATCGCCGGGCTCCTGACGCCCCTTAGCGTCGCCAGGGAGTGGGAGACGGGCACTATGGAGCAACTGATCTCGACCCCCGTCACCCGCACCGAGCTCGTCCTTGGCAAGCTCGCGCCATATTTCACTATCGGCATGCTCGACGTCGTTCTGACGCTGTTCGCCAGCCGCTATCTGTTCGGGGTGCCGATGCGCGGCAATCCCGCCCTCCTCCTGTCGATCGCGGCCGTCTACCTCACCGCCGGCCTCGGCCTGGGCATCATGCTCAGCATCGCGACCCGCAACCAGCTTCTGGCCAGCCAGGCGGCTATGGTAGCGACGTTCCTCCCCGCCATGCTGCTCTCGGGCTTCATCTCGGCGATCAGTCAGATGCCCGACCCCGTCCAGGCAATCACCCGCGCATTCCCGGCCAGGTATTTCGTCACCATCCTCAAGGGGATCCAGCTCAAGGGCCTCGGCATCCAGGCGCTGCACGCCGAGATCATCATCCTTCTGCTGTTCGCCGGCTTTTTTATATCTCTTTCTATCATTCTTTTCCGGAAGAATCTCGAATGAGCGACGCATCCACCGCGCGCAATACATCCGGACAGGCGTCGGAATCCGGCGTGAACGGATTCTTCCGCCGCGCCGAGCGGATCCGGCGACTCGTCATCAAGGAGTTCATCCAGATCTTCCGGGACAACCGGATGAAGGGCGTGATCCTGGTCCTGCCGTTCATCCAGTTGTTCGTCTTCAGCTACGCGATGGCGACCGACGTGAGGCACGTCCCGACCGCCGTCTGCGACCGCGACGGGACTCTTCAGAGCCGCGAGCTGACGGCGCGCTTTTTCGGAAGCGGCGTTTTCGCCGACGTCGGCGCTCCCCGAACCGACTCCGAGCTCAGGGAGATACTCGATCTCGGAAAGGCTCTCGTCGTCCTGCGCTTCGAGCCCGGGTTCGGCGCAGGAATCGCCGCCGGCCGAACGATGCCGCTCCAGATCCTCGCCGACGGCACCGACTCGAACACCGCCGGAATCGCTCTCCAGTATGCGAACCGTATCATCCGCGCGTTCAACGACGATCTCAGGCGCGAACGACTGCGGCGGACGGCGGGCACCCTCCCGCGCGCCGGCGACGTGGCGGTCGAGAGCCGTTCCTGGTACAACCCGAATCGGGAGGCCGTCTTCTACTTCGTCCCGGGCGTCGTCGCCCTGATCGTCTCGCTCGTATCGCTGATGCTGACAGGCATGGCGATCGTGCGCGAGAAGGAGATCGGCACCATCGAACAGATCATGGTCTCGCCCATCACGCCGTTCGAGTTCATCATCGGGAAAACCCTTCCATTCGCCCTGATCTGCATCGGCGAAATCGTCCTCGTCATGAGCGTGGCGGTCTTCTGGTTCGGCATCCCGGTGCGGGGATCGATCGTCCTTCTGTTTGTCGCGGCGGGGCTGTATATGCTGACGACGCTCGGCATCGGCCTCCTGATCTCGACCCTGTGCGAGACGCAGCAGCAGGCGATGATGAGCACGTTCCTGTTCTTCACGCCGGCTATGCTCCTCTCCGGCTTCGCTTTCCCGATCGCGAACATGCCGGATGTGATCCAGGCGCTGACGCTGATCAATCCGATGCGCTATTTTCTCGTGATCATCCGGAGCATCTTTTTGAAGGGAACCGGCATAGCCGTGCTCTGGCCGCAGTTCACGGCGCTCGCCCTGATCGGATTCACGACATTTTTCCTCTCGTCGCGCCGGTTCCGGAAAACCATCTCGTGAGGGTCAGAAGATCGGCATGCCGCACTTGGTGCAGAACTTCGTCTGCATGTCGTTCTCGGTGCCGCAGTTGTGGCACTCGATGACCTTGGGCTTCCCGTCGATCTGCACGTTCTGCTTCATTTCCTCACCCGCCATCTCGGGAGGAAGCATGCCCGGCCGGGCCGACGCAGCCGT
>MWAR01000421.1 GCA_002068715.1 bacterium ADurb.Bin374 | reverse complement strand
CCCCTCCCTGATTACCGAATCCGGCCGGGCCCTGACGGCGTATCATTCGGTTCTGGTGTTCAATGTTCTCGAGACGAGCAGCCCGCCGACCTTCGAGGGCAACATGCACAAGATCACCCCGAAGGACCACGAGCTTGTCCGCGAACTCCACGAACTGTACAAGCACCTGAACCAGCGCAACATGCACGAGGCATGGCACGACGCCCAGCAGCTCAGGGAAGAGGCCCTCGATCTCTTCAGCCTCGGAATGGTCGATCTGCGCACGCGCGCCCTCGTCGAGCGGCTCTACTGGTCGATCGCCTACGAGGTCATGGAGTTGTCGAAAGACCTCAAGCACCTTCCCGACGAGCTGAAGCCCCTGCCGAAGATGCTCGCCGACAAGTATTTCTGCAACTTCTCGCTGTTCCAGTCGCTTCCCGATGCCTGGGCCATCGACCAGCTGTTCCCGATCATGCCGATCCAGCGGCTGAACGAAAAGCCCACGAAAGAGGCGACCCTGCAGGACATCACCTGCGACTCGGACGGCAAGATCGACCATTTCATCGGCACCCGCACCTTTTCCTCCACCCTCCCGGTCCACCAGATCAAGGAAGGCCACCCCTACTACCTCGGCGTTTTCATGATCGGCGCGTACCAGGAGATCCTCGGCGATCTGCACAACCTGTTCGGCGACACGAACGTCGCCCACGTCGTCATCACCCCCGACGGCGGCTACGAGATCGAGAAGGTCATCGACGGCGAGCTCGTCGCCGACGTCCTCGACTACGTCCAGTTCGTCCCCAAGAAACTCGTCCGCACCATGGAAAGCTGGGTCAGCGCCTCGGTCAAGGAAGGCAAGATCACCGTGAAGGAAGGCAAGGAGTTCCTCGCCATCTACCGTTCCGGCCTCTACGGCTACACCTACCTCGAAGCCCCCGAATAACGAGATTCCATACGGTGCTGGTTTGAAGCCAGCCCCTACATCAGCTCGTATACAACGAAACCGGCCCGGAATGTTCCGGGCCGGTTTCGTTGTTTGACCAGGTTATTTCATGGGTTTGCCGTCGAAGGTCAGCTTGAGGTGGGAGAGATCGCGCATTTCGCGGCGGTCGTTCTGAATGAGAGGGACGGGGGTGACGGAGATGTAGTTTTCTTCCATGGCCCAGAAGTCGGAGCCTTCGGCCGGAACGGACGGAGGGCGCTTCACGGAGGTCCAGAAGTAGGTCTTGCCCCAGGGGGTCCTGCGCTTGAGCCAGGTTTCGCGGTATTGGAATTCGGAGAGGTGCGTGACGGCGACGCCCTTCAGCTCTTCGCGCTTGCAGGCGGGAACGTTCACGTTCAGGACGATGTCCTTCGGAAAGCCTTTTTCCTTGAGGACTTTCACGAGATCGCGGGTGAACTCGGCGGCCATGCGGTAATCCATGTCCTTGCCGCGCTCGATCGAAACGGCGATGCCGGGGATGCCGGACAGAACCCCTTCCTGGGCGGCGTTGAAGGTTCCCGATACGTAGACGATGCGGCCGATGTTGAAGCCTTCGTTGATGCCGGAAACGACCAGATCCGGGGTCTCGGGAACGAGACCGCCGACGATTCCTGCCTTGACCGAGGTCGCGGGGGTTCCCTTGATGCCGTAACCGAAGAATTTCCCTTCGCGCTTCACTTCCTCGATCAGGATCGGGCCGTCGGTGGTCAGGGCGTGACCCATGGCAGACTGGTTGTCTGAGGGGGCACAGACCGTCACTTCGCCCACGTCTTCGAGAGCACGGGCCAGTTCGAGAATCCCCTCGGACATGATGCCGTCGTCATCGGAGATCAGGATTCGGAAAGGCTTCTCGGCGGAAGCGGGAAGAGCGAGCGCAACGAGAAGCAGAAGAACGAACCATCGGGAACGAGACATTCGACACTCCTTTTCCAGATATTGAATTATGTCTGGTATACAAACTCACTCAGTAGGATTCGCCCTTTTGCCCGGTCACGGGCATCGGGGGGGGAGCGTAGACCGGAGCGCCGTTCGCGGACGGTGCGACAGGCTGAACTGCGGCATCCATCGGTGTCGGCGTCGCGGGCTTGGCGAGCCCGGGGGCTGTCGTCACAAGGGCGCGAAGGCGGGTCGCGACGGCGGCGTAGACTTCGGGCGTGAAGGTATGCTTCTCGTGCATCGCGAGTCGGCCGTCGGCGTCGATCGCGATAATATTCGGCACGTTATAGTCGATCCGCATCGACTTTCCGATCGTGCCGTGCCAGTCGGTCAGCACGGGAATCGGGGCTCCGAAGCTTCGCCACTGGTTGAGGACCGTTCCGCGACTGGTCGTCCAGGGAACGTTGACGAGGTTCACGACCCACAGGAGGTGGGCGGCGCCGGTGACGCCGAAATCGCGTTTGAGGGACTCGGCCCATTTCAGGATCTCGTAGCGCTGGTATCTGTGACCGGTGAGGATGATGATCGGCCTGCCCCTCAGATATGTGCTCACCCAGCGCTGGTGGAAGATGTCCTCGATATCGAAAAACGCGAACGGCGCTCCGACGGCGATCTTGTAGTGATCGGCCGTGTGCGCGGCCGCCCGGGAGGGGGCGACGAGCGTGGGAAGACATACGAGCGCAGCGGCCAGAAACAGGGTTTTAACGGTTTTCGACATACGCACCTCTATGTGTGTAGCGACGTTATGGTGCCGGCGACGAAGCGCCGACGCGGTCAGGATACCACAAGACGGGACATTTTCAGTACTGGAGAATTGCGACGAGGATGCCGATTCCCGTCGTCAGGGTCAACAGGGTCGACACGGCGCCGAACTTCGCGTAGGAGACGAAACCGATCTCGCATCTGTCCCGCGCGGACTCGGCGACGATCAGGTTCGCAACGGATCCGAACAGCGTCAGATTCCCGGCGATGGTACTGACGTATGCGAGAAGGCACCAGAACAATTCCTGGGCGGGAAGCTTCCCCACGGCCTGCGAGGCAAGCAAAACGAAGGGAACGTTCGAGAACAGGTTCGATCCCACTAGGGTCACCCCCGAAAACGTCCAGGCCTGCGACGTCAGGTTCCCTGTCAGGAAACCCAGCGCCCAGTTCGTGCCGAGGGCGGTCAGGCCGCTCGTTTTCAGACCGCCGATAACGACGAAAAGAGACGCGAAGAACATCAGCAGGGACCATTCTATACGTTCGAGTATATGTTTCGGGTCCCTCCGGTGGAGGGTGATGACGAGCGCGGCGCCGGCGAGGGCCGAAAACGCCATCGAGTATCCGGCGAAAAAGCCGGCGCACGCGATTCCCAGCGCGAGAAGGCCGATGCTCAGACGCCGCGTGCGCGGAATCTCTTCCTCGAACCGCTTCGACGGGGCGGCTTCGGGGTTCACGAGGCGTTTTCGGTAGTATAACCAGAGCAGGTAGATGTTGATCACCATCGCGATCGTCACGGGCAGAGTCATCAGCATGATGAAGCGGCCGTAGTCCATCTTCGAAACGGTACCGATGATCATGTTCTGCGGGTTTCCCGTGAGCGTGAGCGCCGAGCCGATGTTCGAACTCGTCGCCAGCGCCATCAGGTATGGAAAGGGATTCAGCCGCCGGGCATCGCAGACGGCCAGAACCAGCGGCGTCATCACGACGCAGATCGTGTCGTTCACGAGCAAGGCAGACAGGATGGCCGCCGAGATGGAAACGGTCACCAGAAGTGTGAAGGGGGACCCCATCACCCCGAGACGCCGCGTCAGCCGCTCGAACAGGCCCGCATCACGCAGGTGCTCGGCGACGATCATCATGCCGAGCAGCAGGCAGATCGTATCCCAGTTCACCTGCTGATACGCCTCTTCGGGGGACATCACGCCGAAAAGCACCATGAGAACAGCGCCCAGAAGGGCTCCGGACGGTCGGCCGATCGGCAGAAGCCGCATCTGGCGGAACGAGACGAGGACGAAGGTGAAAGCGAAGATGATGCCAGCGGCCCAGGGGTGCCGCAGGGCCTCGGCAACGTGAACGGTGGTCGGTGTCATGAAACGGAATGATGCCTCGAACGGCGTAGGCGCGCAAGTATTGCGCGCCTACAAAAACATCGGGGGCCGAAGCCCCCGATGTCGTTACGAATGGAACGGTGCGATCACACCCAGCCGCGGAGCTTGCAGGACTTGGCGACGCGCTCGATCGCGATCATGTAGGCGGCCTTGCGCATGTAGACTTTCTTGTCGCGGGCAAGGGCCGAGACGGCCTTGAAGGCGTTGGTCATCTTGGTGTCGAGCTTGGTGAGGACTTCTTCCTTCTCCCAGAAGTAGTTCATGTTGCACTGGACCTGCTCGAAATAGCTGCAGGTGACGCCGCCGGCGTTGCAGAGGAAGTCGGGGATCAGGAAGAGGCCGCTCTTCTCGATGACTTTGTCGGCTTCCTTGGCGGTGGGGCCGTTGGCGGCTTCGGCGAGAATCTTGACGGTGGGCTTGATCTTGCCGACGTTTGCTTCGGTGATCTGGCCTTCCTGGGCGGCCGGAATCAGGACCGTGACGTCCTGCTCGATCCAGGCGCCGCCGTCGAGTTTTTCCCAGCCATAGGCCTTTGCCTTTTCCTGGTTGATTGTACCGAACTTGTCGACGGAGTCCATGAGCTTCTTGAACTCGATGCCGCTGGCGCAACGATAGGTGTAGGCTTTCTTGTCATGGTTGTCCCAGCAGGCGATGGCTATGACCTTGCCGCCAAGCTGGGTGAACTGGTCAACCGCATACTGGGCGACGTTTCCGGAGCCCTGAATGGAGCAGGTGGACTTCTTGATGTCGATTCCGAGTTCCTTCATGGCTTCGCGGACGGTGTAGATGACGCCGTAGCCGGTGGCTTCGGTGCGGCCGAGGGAGCCGCCGACGCCGACGGGCTTGCCGGTGATGAAGCCGGGGAACTTGCCATTCATGATTCTTTCATACTCATCGAGGATCCAGATCATGTGCTGGCCGGTGGTCATGACGTCGGGGGCCGGGACGTCCTGGACGGGGCCGACGTTGCGGGCGATCTGACGGGCCCAGCCGCGGCAGATCTGTTCCTGCTCGCGCATCGACAGGTTGTGCGGATCGCAGATGACGCCGCCCTTGCCGCCGCCGAGGGGGATGTCGACCACGGAACATTTCCAGGTCATCCACATCGAGAGGGCGCGAATGGTGTCGATGGTTTCCTGCGGATGGAAGCGGATGCCGCCCTTGCACGGGCCACGCGCGTCGTTGTGCTGGCAGCGGAAGCCGCGGAACACTTTCACGGTGCCGTCGTCCATGTGGACGGGGATATTGAAATGATATTCCCGGTCGACATTGCGGAGAAGGTCACGGGTTCCCTGGTCGAGCCCCATTTCCTTGGCAGCGTCATCGAACTGTCCCTGGGCCAATTCAAACGCGTTGAACGACTTGTCAGCCATCACCAATTCCTCCAGTTCCTTGATTCCTTGTTGATCGTTCCATTTTTCACGAGAACGACGGACGAATGATAACACCATTACCCGATTCGGTCAAAACATTTTCCCCCGAACGCAAACCGGGCTCGCAATGGCACGCAATGGCGTGCCGGAGCGAGCCCGGGATATATATTATGAATTATTTTTTAGGATGGGCCTGGAGGAATTCATGGATCGAGGAAGCCGCCTTCTGGCCGTCCTGCATGGCGAGGATGACCTTCGAGCCGCCGGTGATCAGATCGCCGCCGGCGTATACGTTGGGTCGGCTGGTTGTCATGCGCTCGTCGACGACGACGGTTCCCCATTTCGTCACGTTCAGGCCCGGCGTCGTGGACTGGATGATCGGATTCGGCGCCTGACCGATGGCCTCGACGAGGGTTTCGACGTCGAGAACGAATTCGGAACCCTTGACGGGAACCGGCTTGCGGCGCCCCGAGGCATCGGGCTCGCCCATTTCCATTTTCTGGAGCCTGAGGCCCTTCACCCAGTTCTTGTCGTCCCCCAGAACTTCGAGGGGATTGGTCATGAACATGAACTCGATGCCTTCCTCTTCGGCATGGTGGATTTCCTCGACTCGGGCTGGCATCTCGGCGCGGGTG
>MWAR01000420.1 GCA_002068715.1 bacterium ADurb.Bin374 | reverse complement strand
GCGAATGCCGACATCCATCGGGCGCTGACGGTACGCGGTTGGCAGCAAGTGGCGGCCGATGAACGGGATGCCATCAACCGCCTGCTGGTCGAGACCTTTGCACCGGCGCCTGCCTCTGGAAGCGCGCTCCCTGTCGATGTGGACGCGATCCCGCTTCCTCCGCCGAACCTGTTCCAGCTTCCGACGGATCTCCCCTGGCCGATGCGCTGAACTCAGACCTCGAAATCCTTGTTGCCGACCGTCCGCGCCATATCGTGCGCGGGCGGTTTCGCATTGTGGAGCAGGTCGTTGATTTTGCCGTACAGAACCTCGAGGCCGACCTGGTTGTTCGAACCGTGCGGGATGATGAGGTCGGCGACGTAGCGCG
The DNA here is from genome assembly GCA_002068715.1 of bacterium ADurb.Bin374. The sequence continues at coordinate 2,992 of MWAR01000420.1, read as the reverse complement.
AGGGCTGAACGAGGCTGATCGCCGCGTCGCGAACCGTGCTCTCATACTGGGCGATGATGCTCTGCACCGTCCTGCCGCGCTCGATATGGTCGCGTTTGAGACGCCGGATGATGGCGACGTCGAGCGGTACGTCGACGAAGATCCGCAGATCGCAGAGCGGCATCAACTCGGCGATGCAGAATAGCAGCAGCCCCTCGACGACCAGGATCGGGTGCGGCTTGATCGTGACCGTTTCCTTAAGGCGGTCCGAGGTTTTGAAATCGTAGATGGGCCGCTCGATGGACTTTCCGTCCTTGAGTTGGTAGATGTGCTTGATCAGCAGGTCCGTTTCGAGAGCGTCGGGATGATCGTAATTCTTGATCACCTGCTGCGATTTCGCGCGGTAATACATGTCGTGCTCGAGAATCGACACCTTGCCGGGAAACCGTTTCGCGATCGACTTCGAAACGCTGCTCTTGCCGGATCCCGAGAGGCCTGAAATGCCGATGACATAGATTTCCGTCACGATGGTGTTCTCCCTTCTGCGTCCCGGGTCACGGGATGCGGGCCAAAAAAAAGACCGGGTTCAGAAACCCGGTCCGAAACATAAGGAGGCAAACAAAACCATAACCTGTTTCGGCTGGAAATGAAGATTCCTTAACGCTGAATTGGTCATCACCGAAAGACAGGAACGGACAAACGCAAACACAGGGATACGTCGGAAGTCCCGGATGGGATTCCAGAGACTAAAAAGAAATGCAAAAAAAACAGGCGGCCCACGGAAGGGCCGCCTGTTCGGGGTCATTGCGGATCTCAGGAAAGAAGTCCGGAAACCGTCGCGGCGATCTTCGCGGAGGAGAGGCCGAACGAGTCGAGAAGCGCTTCCGGCGGTCCCGAACGGGGCACGCTGGTCACGGCGACATGCTTCCAGTCGCGGATCCGGCCTGCGAGGCCGCTCGCGATCGCTTCGCCGATGCCGCCTTCGCGCGCGTGTTCCTCGAACACCGCGACACGACCGCCCGAGGCGTTGAGCGCTTCGATCATCTTTTCGGTCGGGAAGGGTTTCACGCAGTACAGATCGACCACCTGCACCTGGTTCCCGTTCGGGAGGGTGTCGATGGCCTTGAGCACTTCGTGGAGGATGACGCCGGCGGAAACGACGGTCAGTTTCGGGGCCTTGGAAGGCCGCACGATCTTGAGGTCGCCCAGAGGGAATGCTTCGTCGGCCTTGTAGAGCAGGGCCGTGGCGGGGCGGGAGAGGCGGACATAGCCGGGGCCGTTGTGGCGGGCGAGTTCGGCGATGCAGTGGTAGGCAGAAACCGCATCGGAGGGGTAGAGCACCGCGCCGTTCGGAAGCGTGCGGAACGAGGCGATGTCTTCGAGCGCCATCTGCGACGGGCCGTCTTCACCGATCGAGATGCCCGCGTGGGTTCCGAGGAACTTCACCTTCAGCCCGGAGAGGGCCGCCATGCGGATCTGGTCGAAGGCACGGGCCAGGAAGGCTCCGAAGGTGCAGGCGAACGGGATCATGCCGCGGGCGGCGAGGCCGGCCGAGATGCCGGCCATGTTCTGCTCGGCGATGAAGCACTCGACCGAACGTTCGGGGAACTTCTGGGTGAACTTTTCCGCGAACGTCGAGTTCTGCGTATCGCCGTCGATGACCCAGATGCGGGAATCGGCGTTTCCGAGCGCGACGAGTGCATCACCGACGGCCTGGCGGGTGGCGACCTTTGTGCCGGTCTGGTAGGGGGCTGGCGGAATGTGCGGTGCCACGGGGCCGCCCGGAATGGTGACCTTCGTGGGCGATGGCTTGTGGATGGCCGGTGCGGGCGGGCTCTTCATGATGTCGTTCGAGACGTCCGCGCAGGCCGCATCGAGTTCGGCGCCGGGTTTCATGGGCTTGCCGTGCCAGCCGTCCTTGTTCTCCATCGCGGCGACGCCGTGGCCCTTGAAGGTGCGGGCGAGGATGCAGACGGGTTTTCCAGAGACCTTAACGGCGCGGTCGAACGCGGTGAGCAGCTCTTCGAAATCGTGCCCGTCGACTTCCAGGGCTTCCCAGCCGAAGGACTCGATTTTGCGGGCGTAAGCGTTCATGTCGTGGCCGTGCATCGTGGCCTGGCTCTGGCCGAGGCGATTCACGTCGACGATCGCGGTGATGTTGTCCATTTTGAGGTGGGAGGCGAGGGCGAAGGCTTCCCAGACCGAACCTTCGGCCATTTCGCCGTCGCCCATCAGAACGAAGGTGCGCGCGTCACTCTTGAGGACGCGTGACTGCTGGAGGGCGATGCCGAGGCCGACCGACAGCCCCTGGCCGAGCGAGCCGGTGGCGACGTCGACGAACGGCAGGCAGGGCATCGGATGCCCTTCGATCGGGGAGTTCATCTGACGGAGCGTAAACAGGTCTGCTTCCTTGAGGAAGCCGGCTTCGCACCAGGCGGCATACAATGCCGGGGCCGCGTGGCCCTTCGACATGACCAGCCGGTCGTTGGCGTGCGACTCGGGATGCGCCGGATCGTAGCGCATCGCGTGAAAGAAAAGGACAGACAGCAGATCGGCGGCCGAACAGCAGGATGTCGGGTGTCCGGAACCTGCTTTGGCGGTTGTCTGGAGCGACAGCAAGCGGATTCTTGCTGCCCTGTGCTTCAATTCCTTGATGAGTGGCCCTGTATTGCGGCTCATGGGTCCTCCTGACGGGATAAATGTGCGAGAACCCTTATACCATGCCGCGGATCGTTTTTCCACCCGGTAATAATTTTATCCTTTCACAGGAGCGGCAGACGTGCCGGTCTGCGGGGTTTCTCCCGGAGATGGAGCGGATTCTGGCTCCGGCAGGGCCGGAACGCCGCCGGCGCAGACGGAAACCAGTTTCTGCACCGGTTTCCCTCCCGGGATAAGTTCGGGAATCCAGGGCAGGAGCCAGAAAAACGAAAGAACCACCGTCATGATGCCGGCCAGGGCGAAATCATATTCGGGGAAAGGCCTGAAATCGATGATCAGTAGCGAAATTGCATGG
>MWAR01000419.1 GCA_002068715.1 bacterium ADurb.Bin374 | reverse complement strand
TTTGTCGCCGGCGATATCGCTCACCTCGATAAAACGGTTGTGGCGGCGGTGCGGACCGGCAAGGATGTCGCCTCGCTGATTCACAGCCGCATCGGAGGAAGATAAGATGATTAAGAAAGATTTGTCGATTAACTTTTTAGGCGTTCGTTTTCCCAATCCTTTTTGCCTCTCCTCTTCGCCTGTCGGAAATTGCTACGATATGTGTAAAAAAGCCTATGGCGCGGGATGGGGTGGCGTCGTCTTTAAAACGATGGGCTACTACAATTTCGTCGTTGACGAAGTATCGCCGCGCTTTGACAAGTTGAACAAAGAAAATACGCCGTTTGTCGGCTTCAAGAATATGGAGCAGATTGCCGAGCATCCCCTCGATGAGAATCTGGCCGATATCCGCCGCCTCAAAAAAGAATTTCCCTATCAGGTTTTAATCGCCTCAATCATGGGCTCGAACGACAAAGAATGGGAGGAGCTCGCACGCCTTGCTGAAGAGGCGGGAGCGGATATGTTGGAGATGAATCTTTCCTGCCCGCAGATGACCTCACACGCGATGGGAAGCGATGTCGGAACGAATCCCGATTTATGCCGTCGCTACTGCCAGGCCGTCAAGCGCGGAAGCAAACTCCCCGTCCTCGCCAAAATGACGCCGAACATCACCGATATGATTCCGGTCGCCATCGCCTGTCTCGAGGGCGGCGCCGATGGCATCGCAGCGATCAATACCGTAAAATCAATATGTAATATTGATCTGGATAGGAAAGTCGGGATGCCGATTATTAACGGCAAATCGTCAATCTCCGGCTATTCAGGTAAAGCCGTCAAGCCGATCGCCCTGCGTTTTATTCAGCAGATGCGAGCTGATGAGCGGCTGAAAAATGTCGCCGTCTCCGGCATCGGCGGTGATCGCCGGTGCGATCAGCTCGCCGGCGATGAACTGGCACGAAATCTTCCGGGAGCCGTTAACGACGATCGATCCGGCGCCGGTATACCTGATCTCGCCGACCTTCTGCCATTCGGGATCGTTTTCGATGGAGTGCTTCAGCGTGCCCGACACCAGATAGGTATTTCCATCGCTATGTTTCGCTTCGACGGCGATATCGAGCGTCGGAAAAAATCTGTCGATCAGCTCCGATGCCGAGTAGACCGCGATGGGGAGGAGCACCTTCGCCTGAGGTTCGGCCATCTCGGCCGTCACATTGCATTTCGGGTGCTCGAGGTTGACCTTCTTCGACTTGAACAGCACGACCGAGAACCAGGAGCCGGTCGCCTTCGCGAGGGGCACCCAGCCGACGTCCTCGAACCAGCCGTAATAGACGCCGCCGGATTCTTTCAGGTCCGAGAGCATGGGGTTCGGATACGGACGTTTGCTGTTGCGTGGGAACACCCATTTTTTGTAATCGGCAACCGTATCGTTGCTGAAAAAGTGAGCATTGGTGAACACGGCCGCACGCTTCATCAGCTCTTCGGGTGAAAGGCCTGGCACGACGGGGAAATCCCTCGTCGGTCGAAAACCGGGGTCTTTCCAGCCATCCCCGATCACCCGGCGGACCATCTCGCCGTCGACGGTCTTTTCGACCGGCTCGAACAGCGAATGCGAATCGGCGCGCGTATGCGCGGGCTGGGTCATGTCTCCGACCATGTGCATCGCCTCGCCGACACACCGGAATGCCTTCGCGAACAGTTGCGTCCGGGTCAGGCCGGCGAACCGCGCGCGATCGTTTTCCATGGCCGTCTTGTAGGCGCGCAGACCGTTGATAAAGGAATGATCGTTGTCCTCGTGAGTAAGAGCCCAGGTGATGCCGTCGATACGCGGCTTGATCAGCTTCGGCTGGAGTCTGAGCTTCCGGAGCTGGCCATTCCAGTCCTCGTTGAGATTCCAGTCGTCGGCGTGATACTCGAAGGCTTCGAAAAACGCTTCCTCGCTCGTCGCGTCTTCCCGGTTCGGCTTTTTCAGGCGCTTCGTCAGCCATGTCAGATAACGGGGCTCATACACCGGGTCGTAAAAATGCCGGAATCCCATGACGATTTCCGGAATATCCGCATCGTGACCGCCGCGCTGGAGCCATCCGAGGAAATCCGTGCGCAGGGTGATGGTATCGGCGGATTTTTCGCTCATGCCGCCTTTTTTGAAGGTGATGCCGTCAAACACGGTCCGATACTCGACCGGCGCGTTCCGATACTTGTCGCCGAACGAGTCAGACTGGCTCTTGACGATGAAGAGCCGTCCGGCCAGTTCGTTGATGGTCGGGTGCGCCTCGTTACATCCCCATCCGAAGACTGTCGGGCAGGAAAACAGCGCAAGGGCGAGCACTGCGATCGGCAGAAATCCGGTCAGCCCCGTGGCCTTCCTGCGCCGTTTCTGGCAAGTCATTCCCAAGGAAAAAGAATACATTCTCTGATTATACTCATGGAACCGGGGGAATGGGCCGGAACTTGGCGGTCAGGCGTCCGTTGCCTGGGTTTCTTCGTTGTAAGCAGCGGACTCGAGATCCGAAAGCTGGAGATTCTCGATCGTGAGGACCGCGAGGCCGACAGCCAGGATGTAGAGATATGCCAGGAGGTGCGTTGCAAGGCCGAATGCAACGGCAACCTCTCGCGGAAGCCCCAGCATGTCCGTCAGAACGATGATACAGCAGTATTCATAGATGCCGATCATCGCCGGACTCGACGGGATCATCGCGCCGAGTGACAGAACGGCAATCAGCAGAAGCGACCCGTCGAGCCCGATCGGCAGATTGAACATACGCATGGATATATAATTTGTCCCGACGGACGCCACCCAGGAGACGATGCTGAGAAAGATCGCGATCCACAGTGGCTTCGGGTGACGGACGAGCGACAGGCCGCCGATGAACGAGTCTCGCAGTCTGTAGATCCTGTCCCGCCATGCCGTCGGCAAGGGCGACAGGAGAGCGTCGGACACCGGATCGATCCAGTTGCGTCGGAACTGGAGGAGCAGGATGCCGAGGAGCACGACCCCATAGAACATCACGGCGGAATATCCGCCGCTTCGGACCGCGGTACTGACGGGAAAGTTCGTCACCGCGAACGCGATGAAAGCCACCACGCAGATTCCGTCCAGCAGGCGCTCCATCACGACCGATCCGAACGCCTCGGAAAAAGTCGCGTGCCCTTTGCGGCCGAGATACCAGGCGCGCACGAATTCTCCGGCCCGGGCCGGAAAAAGGTTGTTGAACAGGTAGCCGAGCACCAACCCCCCATACAGGTGGCCGAAAGGGATCTGCCGAGGGTGGAGAATGTACCGCCACCGGACCGCCCGCAACAGGTATTCGATCGTGAGGGAGACGAACAGTATCGGAAGGATCCGCCAGTCGGCGGCCGAGAGTACCGCAGGCACCCGTTCCCAGTCGACTTTACGCAGGGCCAGCCAGAGAAATAAGATACTGAGAAGGAGTCCGATGATTTTTTTCGCTGTTTTTTTCATGCGAGGCATGCTAACACGCTCCCCCCCGCCCGGCAATAATTCATTGCTGTCCGGAAGCGTGTGTACGATTCATTTTCCGGGGGATGCAAACTTGTCGAACGGTCCGCAAGCCAATATAATCAGTGCACTGTGAGCAATCCCGAATGATGTGGACAGCAATCCAGCTTCTGACCTGCGTGACGATCGTTCTTGCCGTTGTTTTCCTTGTCGGCAAGCGCATCGGGCAACGGCGATTCATCAAGATGCAGGAAGAGATGAAGGCGCTGGAAAAGGCGTTCAACCAGCTCCTCGAGCAGATGGAGCTCGTTTCTGGGCATAATCTGCAGGTGCTCGACAACAAGACCCAGGAATTACGCGAACTGCTCAACGTCGCCGACAAGAAATGCCTGTATGCGACCGACCTCATGAAAGAGGTCGACGACATGAAGCGCCGCCTCCAGAACCAGAACCGCACGGCCGACGTATCGGCGTCCCCACCCGCCGTCAGCGAACTCAAACTCCGCCGCGAACTGCAGGACCAGATGGACGCCGCGAACGGCCGCATGGAATCTATAGATAGCCATATACGAAAACTGGAACAGGAACAGGAAGAGCTTTTTCAGCAAATCCTCTCTCTCAAGAAGTCCTCGCTGGCCATTGAGCGGGCGATGCAGGATCGACCGGCCACATTCGATTCATGTCATCCGGCAGGAGAACCGGCATGCGCGGCGCCCCTCGCAGATGACATCGCCGACCAGCCAGCCCCGCGCGTCGAGGTGCCGCCGGCCCCCGAGAACCCGACGCTTGATTCCTCGGCGGTCATCACCCGTATCCGGCACCGTGAACGGCCGGCGATCGCAAACCTCGACCCCCTGCAGGCGGAAATCATTCACCAGGTCCTCGATCTGTGCGACCAGGGCGTCTCGATTCCCCAAATAGCCCGGCAGATGAAGATGAGCAAAACCGAGATCGAGCTGATGATCAAATTTTACGATATGCGGAAGGCTGTCTGAGGCATGTATCTGCGCGACCTCCCGACCTGGGCGAAAAACGGCCTGATCATCTCAGGCGGCGTTGCTCTTCTCTGGCTTATATACATGCTATCCGCCGTCATCGCCCCCTTTCTGTTCTCTCTCGTGCTGGCCTACATCCTCAACCCCATCGTGCGCATCCTCGAACGCAGAAGCATCCCACGCGCTTGGGCAGTCCTGATCATGTATATCGCCGGATTTATCATCGGCATTCTGGTCATCGTTCCCGTCCTGTTCACGATCGTTGCCGAGGGCCACGAACTGGCGGCCCGGCTCGGCCGGCTCGACGTGCGCCAGATCGCGGGCGATTATCACGCATCGCTCCGGGCGCTGTATGACAGGTATGCGGCCATTCCCTGGCTCAACGACTGGGTGAACGGCTCGGTCGACCCCGAGAAGATCAGGGAACTGGCCGCCAAAGCCTTCGTTTCCACCAAAGATCTCACCATCAGCCTGTTCCAACAGATATTCGGTATTTTCGTCTCTGCGTTCTCCGGCGTGATGGGGATGATCCTGATCCCCCTGCTGACGTTCTACATGCTCGTCGACCTCGACCTCATCTGGCAGCAGTTCACGAAGCTAGTCCCGCCCATGTACCGCGACTCGACATTGAGAATAGCAAGCGATATAGACAAACTTCTGAACGCCCTCCTGCGGGGCCAGCTCGTCTGCGCGTTCGCCTTCGCCCTCCTGATGACGTTCGGCCTCTGGCTCTCGGGCCTGCCGTTCGCATTCCTGCTCGGCCCGATCGCGGGCATCGGCAACCTCATTCCCTACCTCGGCGGCCTCGTCACCGTCATTCTGGCCACCCTGGTCGCCCTCGCCACGACCGGCGCCTCCTGGGCGACCGCCGCGACCCTCGCCAAGGCGGGCGTCGCCCTGGCCGTCGTTCAGGGGCTCGACGGCTTCGTGGTCCAGCCGAAGGTCATGGAGGGCAGCATCGGGATGCACCCTCTCACGGTGATGCTCGCGCTCGTCATCGGCGGCAGCGTGTTCGGCTTCATCGGCATGCTGCTGGCGATCCCGGCGACCTGCATTCTGAAGGTCCTGTCGAACGAACTGTATCATGAGCTTTATGACAACCACTGAAGCGGTAGTTCCGGCACAGGCTCCGACACAGCCGCAGAAACCACCGGCGATCCGTGTCAGGAACCTTTCCAAACGGTTCGGCCGCGTGAAAGCAGTCGACGAGATGGAGTTTTCCATCCCGACCGGCTCTGTATGCGGTTTTCTCGGTCCGAACGGCGCCGGCAAGACCACGACCCTCCGCATGCTGCTCGGCCTCGCCCGGCCCGACGACGGCGAAATGGAACTTCTCGGAACCCCAATGCCGGCCGGCCGCGCAAAAACCCTCGAAAAAACCGGCTCGCTCGTCGAAAAGCCCTCGTTCATCGAGCAGTTCACCGGGTTCGAAAATCTCTGGTGGTTCGGCTCGCTGGCCGCACCTCTCACGAAACAGCGCGTCGACGAGACGCTCGAGCTCGTCGGCCTCTCCGATGCGGCCCAAAAGCCGTTCGGCATCTACTCGACCGGCATGAAACAGCGGCTC
>MWAR01000418.1 GCA_002068715.1 bacterium ADurb.Bin374 | reverse complement strand
AAGCATGCCCGGCCGGGCCGACGCAGCCGTCATGGTCTGAGCCGTCGCATCGTTGCCCGCCAGCGTGAGCGAGCCGATATTCTGGCCGATGATGTTTCCCAGATCGACGCCGGAGCGGATACCTTTCACAAGATATATTTCGATCGGCATAGATTTGCCCTTCACCATGATCGGCTCTAGCGACGTCGTGACGAAATACTCCTTCACGAGGTCGTAGACGCTCTTAGTGATCAGCAATTCCATCGGTTTGGCATTCGCCATGACGCGCGCCGCTAGGTTCACATTGTCGCCGATGACCGTGTAGGAGAGTTGTTTTTCAGAGCCCATGTAGCCGGCCGTGACTTCGCCGGTGTTGATGCCGATGCCGATCTGGATGACCGGCTTGCCTTCCCGTTCCCAGGTCTTCTGGAGTTCCTCAAGGGCGGCGAGCATTTTCACGCCGCACAGCACGGCGCGGATCGGATCGTCGGGCCGGGAGACGGGGGCGCCGAACAGGGCCATCAGCTCGTCGCCGACGTATTTGTCGAGGGTTCCGTCAAGCTCCATCAGAATGTCGGTCATGCGGGTGAAATAAACGTTCAGCTGTTCGACGATCGCGGTCGGGTCCATCTTTTCCGACATCTTGGTGAAACCGCGGATATCCGAGAAGAACATGGTGCATTCGCACTTGCTGCCGCCGAGCTTGAGTGCCGAAGGATCGCGCATGATCATGTCGGCGACGCTTGGGGAGACGATGCGCGACAGGCTTCCCTTGAGTTCCTCGTTTCTGCGGAGCTGTTCCTCACTGATTTTCTTCGTCGAAACGAGGTCTGCCATCGTCGCGGAGTAGAGTTTGGCGTTCTTCATGACGAGGCCGGCCACGTCGGCGCAGGTCGCAAGCAGGTTCTGGTCGTCGCGCGTGTAGTCGGGATTCTGCATTTTCTCGACGTTCAGCACGCCGAACACCTTGTTCTCGACGTAAATGGGCGCGGCGATGATCGATTTGAGCACGCCCTGGCCCACCAGGCCCTTTGTCTTCGGATCGATCTCGCACTCCTTGACACCGAGCGCTCCCCCCTGGGCTTTCTCGCTCCCGCCGCTTCTCGACAGGAACGCGATGATGCTGTTTTCCTCGTGGGGAATGACAAGGTCCTTATACTCCTTGGCCGTCATGCCTTCCGCCCTGACGATCCGGAGTTTTCCTTCGGCCTCGTCGTTCAGGAGCAGCTGGACCCGGCTCGCGTCGAGGCCTTTACTCACGATTTCGAGCATCGTCGTGAAGATCTCGTCACGATCGAGACTCTTCGAGAGGTTCTTGATCCGCAACAGCGTCGTCGAAAGCTTCATCGACTTTTTACTGAAATCGTCCTTGATCTGACGAATTTCGCGCTCCATGCGCTGTTCCGCGGTTTCATTCGGGTCGACCGGCTCCGCGGCGGCCTTTTCCTTCGCACCCTTCAGCTTTTTCTCTTCCTTTTCAGCCTTCCCGGCGAGACCTCCGAGGTCGGACTCCTTCGCCGCATCCCTGCGTGCCTGATCGTCGCGGTATCGTGCAGCCGCGCCCGGATCGACGCGGGCCTTGAGCGACCCCTGGTCTCCCCCCTTCAGTTTTTTCACCGCCTCCCATTTGAAGAAGAGGTAATACAGGAAGCCGGCGCTGAACAGAACCAGGACCGAATACACCTCCCACCAGTCCTCGATCGGGAACCGGTCGGGTCTGTATTTCAATGCCAGGGTAGCCCCGCCCACCAGCAGGGGAAGCACGAAGGCGAGAAACGTCGTGGCGACCTTTTCCCCCAGCATCCCGAGGACGCCTACGATCGCAAGCACATAAAAATAGTTATATATGAATGCATATATCTTAGGAACCTTGTTGGTGAAAACGAGGTAGGCAACGCCCCCGATACCGATACTCCCGAGAAAAGCGAGAATATCCGTTATCCGGGAAGGTTTTTTCGCCTCACCGCCGATCCCTTCAGACATACGTTTCCATTATACCCTCTCGACCGAGGCATTGCCATGCGCGCAGCGTCGACAGATCAGGAGAAGCACATGCCTTTTTTCGCACCGTGACGATTTTCCGTCAGTGCTGAGCCAGTCGAAGCACGAGTGCCGTTCACCCTTCGACTGGCTCAGGCTGAACGGGTGTATGATTCTTCAATGCCAGGTAACGCGACTCTGCGTCAGCAGTTTCGCGAATCGATGCGCTTGACCTGGCCGACAGACAGGGTTAGCCGAAGCTCGTGATCTCCTCCATCAGGCGGTTCCCCGCGGCCGTTCCCGGAGTCATTTTTTCGAGGAGAGTCTGTGCCTCGGCAAACCGCCCCTTGACGCAGAGGAGGTGCCCATACCAGGCAAACGCGGGGCCGCAGCGGGGAAACGCATCACACGCCTCCATGGCCGCCTGAACGGCGTCCTCCATGCGTTCGGCGACGAAGAGGCCGATCGAACGGACCATGCCGGCGTATGCCGCCGTCTTGCCTCCCTTGCCGAGTGCGCTCGCCGCCGCGACCCATGATTCCATCGCCTCCCGCCGGCTATCCACCGCATCCAGAAGAGCCTGTTCGGAGAGCACGGAAGCCTTGACGAGCGGCAGTTTCGCGTATTCGAGAGCTCGCATCCAGTCCTGGCGCGCCTGCTGAGGATTTCCAAGCGCGGCATGGCACCGCCCAGTGACGAGAAGACTCAAGGCCGTATCGTCTCCCCCAAATGACGCCGCGCGCGATTCAGGAATCGCATTGATCGCTTTCAGCGCTCCGGCGAAGTCGCCGGTGACGCTTTTCAGCAAGGCCTCCAGCAGGATGCCGTACGCCGCCTGCCGGGAACCGGCAAACAGCGAGTGAAACTCGAACAGCAGTTTCCGGCATTCATAGATGTCTTCCAGCTCGAGATAGGCCCTGATCATGGTCAGCTGCATCTCCGGGAAAGAGGCCCGGTCGTGGAGCGCGAACAGCTTCTTCCCCGTGAGGATGACCGCTTCGAACTCCTCTTCCTCGAGTCTGATGACTGCCTGCGCCTCGTGAAGTTTCGCATCGGAGAAACTCTCCCCGCCGTCCGCGCTGACGACGGGCATCATGCGGCT
>MWAR01000417.1 GCA_002068715.1 bacterium ADurb.Bin374 | reverse complement strand
ATCTTCGGGTGGCCGACGATGCCTGGATGAGCCACGGTGTCTGTGGTAATGAGCTCGGAAACAACGCTATCGTCGAATTTTTTCAGCCCTGCGGTTGAGAGGAGCGGATGCGTGATCATCGCGACGATATCGCGGGCGCCGCGCTCTTTCAGGGCTTTTGCGGTTTCGGCGATAGTGCCGAACGAGATCGAGAAATCATCGACGATGACGGCGTTCTTTCCCGCGACGGAGCCGATCACTTCGAGAATCCGAGCATCCTCGGCGTGGCCCTTCCGCGTCTTGTCGCAGATGACGGTCTCGCATTGCAAAAGTTCGGATATCTTGCGGGCGCTCTTCGCGTAGCCGGAGTCGGGGGAAACGACGACGAGATCGGGGATCTTCCGTTTCGACAGAAACTCGGCCAGCACGTGCCTGGCATGCAGATGGTCGAGGGGAATCCGGAAGAAACCCTCGACCTGCGGGCTGTGCAGATCGATCGTGATGACCCGGTTCGCGCCCGCCCCCTCGAGGGCATCGGCGCAGACCCGGGCTCGTATCGAGACGCCGGCTTCCTCTGATTTGTCGGACTTCGCGTAGCTGAAGAACGGCATGACGACCGTGATGAAACCGGCATCGGCCCGGCGCAGGGCGTCGACGAGAAACAGCAGTTCCATGAACTGGTTGTTCGCGTCGAGGCCAACCGTCTGGATGATATATACCTGGTCGTTTTTTACAGGCTCGCCGATCCTGACGAAGGTGTTGCCCTCGGAAAACCTCAGCACCTGGACGGCGCCGGGCGTCGTTTCCAGCAGATCGCAGACTCTTTCCGTCAGTTTCCCGCTCGAACTTCCTGAAAATATTTTCATAGATATATCATTCCGGTTCTTGTGATATTGAGTTCATCGGATTGGCTTTCGTTTTGCAGGAATCAATAATCCTGCCAAGCTGTTCATCGGTCGGTTCCAATGATAGTATGTTCCCCCGATTTTTCAAACAGATACACGAACCAAAGGAAACCACAGGCTGCCATGAACGACTCCGCTCATCCCAGACCGACCGCACGGAAGGTCGACGCCGCGACGCTCGTCGTCGTCGGCCTGCTGCTGATGGGCTGCGCGATCCGTTTCGCCGTGCACGAGGAGCTGACGAACAATTACGGCTTCTTCTACTATCCGCCTCCGATCTCGGATATGGCCATCCACCTCGACCTGGCGAAGGAAGTCGCCGCGGGCCGGTTTCCCCAGCCGGTCATGTATACGAACCCCGGCTACTACCATCTTCTCGCGCTCGTTTTCAAACTCGGCGGCGACCAGGAAGTGATGTTCATCCTCCAGATGCTGCTCGGCGCCTGTATCGGGCCGCTTCTCTTTTCCGTCCTGCGCAGGTATGGCATGCGTTTCTCCGCAGCCGCCCTGACCGGCATGTGTTTCGCCCTCTACCAGCCATTCGTTTTTTACGAGCAGTTTCTGCTCCTGGAGCCGTTACACAATATATGCATCGCCATCCTGCTCGCGACGCTGACAGGGCTCCGAACCGGGTGGGTCCAATCGATGGCCGCATCTCTCCTGATTGGGGCCCTTCACCTGCTGAGGCCCAACATCGCGGTCCTCTGGCCGGTGGTTCTCTGGTGGCAGCACCGACGGGGCGCGAGCCGGATGATGCTGGTCGCCATGGTCGCCCTCTGGATCCCATTTTTCCTGTTCATTCCGGCGCGGAACTGGGTGCTGGGCGGCACGCCGGTGCCAGGCACGCTGAACTTCGGTGACAACGTCTACATCGGCAACCACAGCGGCTCGAACGGCACCTTCAATGTCGCCGACGGGTATCAGCAGCTTCGGAAGGAGGCGGATGCCCTCCCGCCGGCACGACAGACCGGCTTCTGGCTCCGCAAAACGCGCGATTCATGGGACTCCCAGGCAGGCTGGTTCCGACTGTTGGGTCGCAAGCTGCTCCTGCTCTGGGGCGCGTGGGAGCTGCCGAACAACATCAGCCTGCAGGCGATGGAGAGCAGGTCGAGAAGCCTTGCGGCCCCGTTCCTGATGCGCTTCGGTCTGCTCGCGCCCCTGGGTCTCGTCGGAATCGTCCTTCTGGCCCTGGACCGCCGCAGCGAGCTTCGCCGCCTCGGCCGGCTCCTTGCGGCAAGTATGGCGATCTTCACGGTCACGATCGCCGCGTTCGTCGTGCTCGGCCGATACCGACTTCCGATCGCCACCCTGCTTGCGATCGGGGCCGGCCAGACGCTTGGGGGGCTCGCAACGGATAAGGAACGCCGGTGGAGGATCGCGGCGGCGGTCATCCTTCTTTTCTACCTGATCAACGGCCCGATGAATCTGAAAGACTGCCTTGAAATCAGGCTGTTCGGCTTTCCCGATTGGTTACGCTACTGAACGCACCGTCCCGGCGCCGGATCTTCGACAGCCTGAATGCCCGTGAATGGCGCACGCACGGAGGGTGTGATACAGTATGCGCATGAAGCGATGCGATCTGAGCGTGGTCATCCCCATACATAACGAGAGCGCAAACATCACGGCCCTGACCGAGCGCCTCGCCAATGTGCTCGGGGAAATGAACGTCGGTCACGAAGTCATCTTCGTCGACGACGGCAGCACCGATGATTCCGTCAGAAAACTAGAAGAGGCGCGGGCGAGGGTTCTTCCGGCCATGCGCATCCTTGTTTTGAGCCGCAATTTCGGCCACCAGGCGGCCCTCGACGCGGGCATCGACCACGCGCGGGGCGAGGCCGTAGCCATGATGGACGGCGATCTGCAGGACCCGCCGGAACTTCTGCCGGAGCTGTTCGCGAAGCTTCGGGAAGGCCACGACGGCGCCTATGCGGTCAGATCGACCCGCGAGGGCGAGACACCGCTCAAACGCTGGGGCTGCACGGTGTTCTACCGGCTTCTCTCGTTTCTGTCGCAGGTCCCGATCCCCCTCGACACGGGCGATTTCAGAATCATCAGCCGCAATCTGGTCGACGCGGTCCGCGACATGCCCGAGCGCACCCGATTTCTGCGCGGCATGATCAGCTGGGCCGGCTTCGACCAGGTCGCCGTCCCCTACGAACGCCCCGGCCGCTACAAGGGAGTGTCGTCCTACTCCTGGGGCCGCCTTGTCCAGCTCGCGCTCGACGGTATCACCTCGTTCTCGGTCGTCCCGCTCCAGGTCTGCGGTATCGCGGGCACTCTGCTGGCCGCCGTCACGGCGG
>MWAR01000416.1 GCA_002068715.1 bacterium ADurb.Bin374 | reverse complement strand
CGGCGAGCCGCTTCAGAAAGCCGTGACGCGGTATCGCACGCTCGCAGCCGTCGAACTGCCGATTCCCGTGGCGCCCCATGCGACGAGCCGATATTCCCTCGTCGAGGTGAACCCCGAAACGGGACGTCGGCAGCAGATCAGACGGCATTTTTCCGGGGCGGCGCACCCGATCGTCGGCGACACGTCGCAGGGGGACAGGCATCACAACCTGGTTTTCCGGGAACAATTCGGGTGTGACCGCATGTTGCTGATGGCCCTGGAAATACGCTTTGACCATCCATGGCTCGACCGGCGTCTGCGACTTGTCTGCCCACCAGACGAGCCGGTGAAGCGTGTGCTCGGCACGGTGTTCCCCGGAGCACCACCGATGCCTGACCGGCCGTTGGCGGAGTTTTTCGACTGATTTCAGACGCCGCCGACAAGGGCCTGACGGATCTTTGCGCAGAGCTGATCCGGCGTGAAGGGCTTCTGCAGGAAGTGCAGATGCTCATCGAGCACCCCGTGCTTCGCGATGACGTTCGGGTCGTATCCGGAAATGAACATGACCTTGAGCGGGGAGATGCGCTCACAGAGCTTTTCATACAATTGCTTTCCGTTCATGCCTGGCATGATGACGTCGGTCAGGAGCAGGTCGAACGTCGGTTCATTTCTCTCCATCATGGCGAGGCAGTCCGGACCGCTTCCGGCGGTGATGACCTTGTATCCGTGATGCGTGAGAATCTGCCGGATCATGTTGCGCACCATTTCATCATCCTCGACGACCATGATCGTTTCGGTGCCGCCGGATGATGTCGTTGCCGACTCGAGCGTCTCGCCGACGTGCTCGGCGACATTGGCGATGACGGGCAGGTAGATCATGAACGTCGTTCCGACGCCCGACGCCGAATCGGCCAGAATGTGGCCTCCGTGCTGCTTCACGATGCCGTAGACCATGGAAAGGCCGAGGCCCGTTCCCTTCCCCTTCTCCTTCGTTGTGAAGAACGGCTCGAACAGATGCTGGATGACATCCGGGGACATGCCGCAGCCGGTGTCGTTGATCGTCAGCATGGCATGAGGCTTTTCGGGAATATCGCCGCTTTCGTCGGAGCCGATCGGCCGGAACATCGTTTCGGAAAGACTGATGCGAAGCGTGCCGCCCTTCGGCATTGCATCCTGGGCGTTCAGGGCGAGATTCATCAGAATCTGCTCGATCTGTCCGATATCGGCTTTGACGACCCCGACGCGTGGCTGGATCTCGATCTCGATATGTATATCTTCTCGTATTGTTCGGCGGAGAATCTGCTCGATCTCCTTCAGAACGGCTTCCAGGGAAACCGGCTTGAGCAGGAGCACCTGTTTCCGCCCGAAGGCGAGAAGCTGACGCGTCAGGTCACGGGCTCGCTCGGCTGCCTTTCGGATGGACTTCAGCCAGTCTCGGTGGTTGGGATCGACGGTTTCGCATTTGAGCATCAGTTCCGAGAAGCCCATGATTGGCGAAAGAAGGTTGTTGAAGTCATGGGAGATGCCGCCGGCGAGTCTGCCGATCGATTCCATCTTCTTGGCCTGAAGGAGCTGCTCTTCGAGCTTGAGACGGAACGAGATGTCACGGATGGCGGCAAGATGCACCCGACGATCGTTCAGCGTGAAATGCCCGGCGGTGATCTCGACCGGGAACACGGAGCCGTCGGCTTTTTTGTGATATCGGATCGGGATCAGGATGCCTTCTTTCTGCGTCTGATGGGTTGTCTTCGAAGGCTCGGCCGACAGATCGATGTTCTTTTTCTGAAGCAGTTCTTCGCGGGAAAATCCATACATCGAGCAGGCCGCCGAGTTCACCTCGAGAATCCGGCCGGAATCCTTGTCGATCAGGAAAAGCGCGTCTGACTCCATCTCGAAAACCTGACGATACTTGTTTTCGCTTTCTCGGAGGGCATCTTCCGCCTTTTTGCGGATCGTGACATCGCGAAAGGCCGTGATGACAACGTCGGCATCCTCGAGCCGGAGTCGGCGAAGTTCCCCCTCCACGATCAGAATGGTTCCGTCTTTGCACCGAACTGGCCAGTGGTCGAAACAGAAATATCCCGTCTGGAGATGCTTTCGGATCTGTTCCGCGTTCGCGGCCCGCGTTTCGGGCGTATCGGCTGCATCCAGAAACGCGAGCGGGAGAGACGCGACCTCCTCCCGGGAATAGCCGAACAGCACGGAGAAGCGCTTGTTGATGTCGAGTATGGCATCGGTATCGGCGTCACGGATCAGGATCGCATCGTTGACGGCATCGAAAATCGCATTGAACCAGGCCTGTTTGCCCATGACTCGCTGCTCGGCCGGCGTATAGACGGCGAAAAACATGGTCAGACCAAGAAAATAGTTGCAAATATAATACAGCCAGAATCCCGGAGAATGGATGAGTCCCGCGACGTCGCAGCCGATATTCAGGAGTTTCGTGCCGAAAAGCGTGCCGAACACGCCGATGGCAAGCAGACAATACACCAGACCGAATGTTGCGGCTCTCCTGCCGTACACGATGCGCAGAAAGATCGGAATGAACACCGACAGAAGCAGATTTGCCGACAACGGTCCAAGGTGGATGAACCCGACCGGGATCAGCACCATGAAGATTGTCATGCTGGCTTGAAACACGATATCCGGGGTGAGGCGTTCCTTGACGGCAAAGAGGATGCCGAGGAATATCACGGAAAGAAGGTGGGAAATGATTCCGGCATGAAACCCCGTGGCGGGAAGGCGCAACAGCGATACGGGAAGACTGATCAGCAGGAAAAACAGGGATATCCCCAGAAACCTGTTCGAAACCTGACGTTTCAACCGAAAATTGGTATCCATACACTCCTTGGAGCGTTGCCGCCTGTCCAGGTTGAAAGGCAGGCACGATGTCTCCATTTTATCATACCCGAGGCAAGCTCATCAGTTTTCACAGCCACTGAATCACAGAACCCACGAAGTATTCAGAGATATTCCGTTGAAAAATTCTCGGTTTTCAGGATTTCATGACCGTCATCTTTTGTGCTCGCTGTGTTGAAGCTATTTTCAGGGGTGGTGCCTGGGAAAGTCAAGGTCGATGCCCGGCCGAGATGATCTCCCAGGAAAGGCCGAACCGTTGGAGATACTTGCGGAGACGATCGGTGTCGTTGACGGCGCGGCGCTGTTTTCGCGACTCGGAGAACAGTTTGCGGCCTGCGTCGGCGAGACTGTTCGACGTGCGGCAGACGCGCACGACGGCGGCGAGCTGGACGCGGTCGAACAGGTCGAGATCATCCGCAGCGTGGTGGCCGACAAGGCCGGCAAGTTCGGCCGTGCTGTCGTCACCGGGGCCGCCGGGCGTCGCCCATTCGGAGCGGAGACGGTCGATCTCGGCGGAGACTTCGGCAAGGCCGATGCGGTTGCCCTCGGCGAGCGTTGCCATGCGGGCGACGGAGCCGTTCAGATCACGAAAGTTCGCTGTCCAGAGGGCCTCGGGGCTGACGGCAAAGTCGAGGAAACGCTCGCGCGCCTCCCGACTGAAGGTCACGGGCTTGCCGATCTCTGCGGAACGGCTTTGCAGCTCGAAATGTATATTTGGTTCTATATCTTCCGTGCGCTCGGCCAGGCCCGGCAGTCGGAAACTCCAAAATCTGATGCGTGCGAGGAGATCCTCGCGGAACCTGCCGCGCCCGATATCGAGCCGGAGATCGCGGTTGGTGCCGCAGATCAGCTGGAACTCGCTTTCCACCTCGCGATCGGAGCCGAGCGGCAGATACCGCTTCTCTTCGATGGCCCGCAGCAGCATCGCCTGTTCGTCGGGACCGAGATCATCCGTAGCGGCCTGCTGGCCGAGTACGCCGAGATCATCGATCTGAAGGACAACGAGCGGGCGTTGCTGTGGATCGACGGCCGGTTCCAGCACCTCCTCCCTCCCGGCAGATACGCCGTCTGGAAGCGGATGCGCGAAGTGCGCGTCGAGCGCGTGACCGTCGACGATCCGCAGTTCCGGCACCGGCTGCTCATGAAGATCACGCAGACGCCCGGCAGCGACGCCGTTCTTCGCACGATCCAGGTCGAGCAGGAGCAGACGTGTCTGTATTTCCGCGACGGCGCGTTCGTCGGCGAGCTCGGCCCCGGCCTGCACGCGTTCTGGAAGGACGCCGGCGTCGTGAAGCTCCACTGCGTCGACCGGCGCGAGAAGGTGCTCGACATGTCGGGCCAGGAGATCATCACGCGCGACAAGGTCACCCTGCGGCTGAACGCGATCGTCAGCTACCGCATCACCGATTCCCGCCGCGCGTTCGAGGTGTCCGAGGTGCCCGACCAGGCCCTGTACCGCGAGTGCCAGCTGATTCTGCGGACGGCTATCGGCGGCCGCAACCTTGATGATATGCTGAGTGACAAGGACACCCTGGCCGGCGAGATCGTCGGGCAGATCAGGGCGAAGGGCGAGGCGTTCGGGCTGGCGGTCATCCAGTTCGGCATCAAGGACCTGATCCTGCCGGGCGACATCCGCGAGCTGATGAACCGGGTTGTCGCGGCCCAGAAAGAGGCCGAGGCGAACCAGATCGTGCGGCGCGAGGAGACCGCGGCGACGCGGAGCCAGTGCAACACGGCGAAGATGCTCGAACAGAATCCGGTACTGATGAGACTGCGCGAACTCGAGGTGCTGGAACGGGTCGCGAAGGATTCGAAGCTGAACCTGATTCTCGGTGAAAAGGGTCTGACCGAAAAGGTCGTGAACCTTCTGTAGGGAGGATCGTATGAAAAATATAACGATAGAAATAGACGGTTCGGCCGGGGAAGGCGGCGGCCAGATTCTCCGCTCGTCCCTGGCCCTGTCGATGTGCACGGGAAAGCCGTTCCGCATCGTGAAGATCCGGGCCAACCGGAAGAAACCGGGGCTGATGCGCCAGCACCTGACGGCGGTCATGGCTGCCCAGCAGGTGTGCGGCGCCGAGGTTGCCGGGGCGAAGATAGGCTCGGACGAGCTGACCTTCGCTCCCGGGCCGGTCGTGCCGGGAACTTACCGGTTTGCGGTCGGGACGGCCGGCAGCGCGACACTCGTGCTCCAGACGGTTCTGCCGCCGCTTCTCTGCGCCTCCGGCCCTTCGACCCTCCGTCTCGAGGGCGGCACGCATAATGCTTGGGCGCCTCCCTACCATTTCCTGGACAAATCCTTCTTTCCGGTGCTTCGTCAAATGGGGGGATGTATCGAAAGCGACCTGGAGGCGTGGGGCTTCTACCCGGCCGGCGGCGGCCGGATGCTGGTCAAGATCGTTCCCGTGGCGGGAAGGCTGCGTCCTGTCGAACTGTGCGACCGGGGAAGCCTGGTGCGGGCCGAGGTGACGGCGGCCGTTTCCCGCGTGCCGCGCGAGATCGCCGAGGACGAGTGCAGGCTGGTGCGTGGCGGAGCCGAGTTCCCGGTGGAGAAGTGCCGGAGCGAAACCGTCGATTCCCTGGGGCCCGGCAACGTGGCGATGCTGGCGATGGAGTTCGAGCGGGGAACCGCGTTCTTCACCGGCTTCGGCGAGCTGGGGGTGTCGCGACGGACGGTGGCGAAGGGCATCTGCGAGGCCGCGAACGCGTTCTATCGCTCCGGCGCGGCCGTCGAGGGGCATCTGGCCGACCAGCTGCTGATCCCGATGGTGCTGGCGGGCGGCGGCAGCTTCACGACCATCACGCCGACGCCGCACACGAAGACGAACATCGAGATCGTCCGGCGGTTCCTCGACGTGAAGATCCGCTCGAGCGAGCTGAAGAAGGGCGTTTGGCGGATCGAGGTGACCGGACCAGCCTCCGGAAAGGAGAACGACCATGGAATGGGTGAAGAATAAAACCGAGATTTCGAAAGATGCGCGGGTTCCTCTCAAATCGTGGTGTCCCGATCCCGAGGCCGAGGCGCTCGCCCAGGCGGCCAACCTGGCGGCGCATCCGTCGGTCTTCGCGCACGTGGCCCTGATGCCCGACTGCCACGTCGGGTACGGCATGCCGATCGGCGGC
>MWAR01000415.1 GCA_002068715.1 bacterium ADurb.Bin374 | reverse complement strand
TCTTGCGGCAATGGTGGCCACCGGCCGCACCCTCCCGTCGCTCTCGGTCCGGTCCACCCTCCTCCTCTGGCTCCTGATGTTGGTAGCCGTTCCGGCCGCGCTGCTCCTGGCCGCCCAGGAACGTCTCGCCGCCGACCGGGCATCGAACCGGCGTACCGAACTTCGTTCTACCCTGCATCGGCATCTCGAGCGCATCGATTCCGGAAGTTCCTCCATCACCCAGGGTTTCCTTCAGACTTGCCGCGACATCCTCAGAAGTCCCTCACTCGCGGCCGAGCTCGACAAAGCAGTCGACGATCATATTGTTGGCAATATCATACTTAACGACATAGAATCGCGCTGCGCCTCTTCCGGAATGGAGCTGTCCGGCATTTTCATCTTCGGGCACTGCGGATTCAAGCTCACCAGGGTATCCCACGACATCAGCCCCGACACCGCGGGTCGTCTCGCGTGGTATCACGAGTTCCTGGCCGCCGAAAGCCTCGCGAGAATAGCGCCCCAGATTGCAAAAGAAAGCGCCGCAGCCGCAAAAACGCGCAAATCCTCCGCCTCCGAGCTGGGCAATCTCGAAATCATCTCCAAAAACGAAAATTTTCTCGGCCCTGCTGATACGGCCTATGCCTACCGCCTCGGCAACAGGCACACCCTGCGATATTTCGATTTTGTCTATCACCGTGGCGGCGCACGCTACATGATCTTCATCATGTGGACCCAGGACCGGGTGTATCGCAGGTATCTCTCGGCCGCCCTTTCCCGTCTGAATCGGGAAAATCCTTCTTTCGGGGCCTGCGCCTTCCGCCAGCACGGTTCGAACCTGAAACTGGAATCTGCCGCCGCGACTCCCGGCCAGATCGGCGATCTTTCCCTTGCGGCCCGCAATCTCCCCGATACGAAGGAATCGCTTTCGGAGACGGTCCTTTTCAAAGGGAAAGCGATGCCGGAGTATACGTTCGGCATCACGACCTCCCTCGCCCCGATCCATCGCGAACAGACAAGCGACCTGACCCGTTCTCTCCTGATCTTGTTCTGCATGCTCGCCCTCCTGATCGGCGCTGGCGTTCTTCTTTCCACCTGGCTGGCCGACCCAGTGCGCCGGATGTCGGAAGCCCTGCGCCGCGTTTCCGCTGACGATCTCGAGACCCGGATTCACATCGGCCGGGCCGACGAGCTTGGCAGAACGGCAGGCACTCTCGACACCATGATCGGCTGGCTGCGGGAACGTCGGGCAATGAGCCGGTTCGTTTCTTCCCAGGTTCTCGACGTCGTCTCCGGCGGCAATCTGCGCGGGCGCACAGAGGCGGCGCGCTCGCAGGCCGCCCTTCTGGTCACGGATGTGAGAAGCTTCACCACGCTGAGCGAGACCCATGCGGCCCCCGAGATTTTCGCGATGCTCAACGCCCATCTCGCCGCGATGACGGCCATCATCCAGAAGCACGGCGGCTCGATCGACCGTTTTATAGGAGATGCCATACAGGCCGTATTCCTCCCCGGCCCCGCGAGCAACCCCGCCGTCCGCGCTCTCCGCGCCGGCCATGAAATGATGCAGGCACACCGCCGCCTTCAGGAGGAGCGCCGGGAGCGAGGAACGTTCACCTACGGCATCGGCGTCGGCATCGATCAGGGAGAGGTGGTCACCGGCATCCTCGGTGATCCTCAGGTCCGGCTCGATTTCACGGTTCTCGGCGAGCCTCTCAAGCATGCGGCCGACCTCGAGGCACTGTCGAAATGCGGCCGCCACACGCTTATCATCACCTCCGACGCCGTCAAGCGTTCCGCCGGAGAAGATTTCGTCTTCGAACCTCTGCAGGCCGGTGCCGGCGCACATCGAGAAGCCGCGTGGGAACTCGAAACCATTCTTCCCACGGGGGGCATCCAGTATTCCGATATCCGACGGGACACCAATCCCTTACGCGAGCCCCGTCTCCCGGATCCCGCAACCGGCAAGCATCATGATGCGCCGGAGAAACAGCAACCGACCGCCTCCCAAACACCTTGTTCCGCATCTGCGATGCATGGCGCCACACGGCAGGTAGGCTTCTCAGCAGCTTCGATCGCAATCGCGCTCGTTCTCTGGGTCACGCCGCTTTTGCTGATGCTGACGGCATCGCGCGACCTCAACGACTCGTCCCGCGACGCGATCGGCAGCCGCGTGCGTGCCCAGCTTCGCCAGGACGTCCAGTTCGCCGAGCAAATGACCGATTCACACGTCCTGGTCCTTCTGCTGATACAACAGCTCATGGCTCCCGTCATGTCGGCCGATTGCGACACTCAAGCTTCAAGAGGGAGCATCCGGAACAGGATATTCCACCTCAGGAAACTTTTCCCCGGGCTCCGGTGCGTATTCACCTTCGGCCGCTCAGGGGCTGATGACCCGCCCGTCGGTCTCTCCTACGGCAAGCCTCACATCTTCAACCTCGACGAATGGAAAGACGTTTTTCAGATCTTCCGGGGCGAGTTACAGTCCGGCATCTATCCGACATCTCCCGGCCACGACCCGAAATGGATGCGCAAAAGATTTTCCCAATCCAACCTGTGGGGGGCGATGAAAGAAGGGTTTGGCAGGTTTCTCAAAATTCCGGTCCGAAGCAGGGATGTCCTGTATACATGGTTCCCCCTCTTCGGAAGCGATCCCTCAGGCGGATGTCCCATTTCCACGGCTGCCATCGAGGCGAATTTCGGGCGGAAGAACCTGTTCCTGCCGCGCATCAGGGGCGCCCTGTTTCTCACGATCACGCCCGACAGGCTGACCGTCGAATCCGGGAAAATGGCCCTGATCCGGCTTCTTTCGCATCGCGGATGCGCCGTCGCCCTTCTTCCAGTTTCAAATACATCGGGTGCGATATACCATCCGGCATTCCGTTCGGAAAGGGAACTGAGCGGGCATCTCACGGGCCTGCCATCTGCCCGCACGTGCTGGGAGGTCCTGGAAGGCGAGGTGACACTAGACCGTCGGTACCGCATCATCGCGGCGCGACGAACCAGTCAGGCCCCACCAGGCACCGGCAGCCGCCCCCCGCTCTACTGGCTCGCAACGGCAATCTGGCTGTTTTTCGGCGTGATCGGTGCAAAGCTCTGGCGCGATGCAGCAACCGGCAGCAAGCTTCCCGGGCTCCAGATGCAGCTGACGGCGGCGTTCGTCTTCGTTCTCCTGCCGTTCCTCTTCCTCGGCTTCCTTTCTCTCGAACGCACGGCGGGCGAACAGGCTCTCAACCAGACAAACGGCAGCATTTCAACCCTCCGCGAAACCCTCGAGGCAACCGACCGGCACCGGGAATACATCCAGGCCTGGGCCGCCGCCGTCATGAGCCGCCTCGTGACGCGACGCGGGCTTCATGAGGAGCTCGCAGCAGCCGAACTCAGACGACCGAAAGCGGACGATCTGTCACTGAACCCGATCGTCAGAGCTGAAGCCACCCGGCTCGCACGCTGGGGACTCCTGGCGTCAACCCCGATGATCACCGGCCTGGACGGTTTTTTCCTCGCATTTTTCGGCGACATCCACATCTCGAAGATCGCGCTCCTGACGAACCTGATGCGGTTTCTGAGCTCGAGAATCCTGGATTCGCTGAACACCGGCACCTCAAGGGGTGCGAAGTCAGCACAGAGCTATGGGAAAGACCTTCTCATCGGCGTCGGCATGGAGGAAAGCCAGCAGCTGCTGATGGCCGCAACCCCGGCTGACGGCCTCTGCCGATTCCTCGTAGCCCCCAACGACATGTCGAACATCGCTCTGTTCACGATGGCCGACACGCTCGTCCGGTTCATGATCCGTTCGAACGGCCTCATGCGTTGGATATTCCTTGTGAATTTCAAGCCGCACGCGTTCGACACGCAGGCCCTGTTGAGCAGCGCCCCTTCCAGGAGCGGCCCCGCGCCGGTCAGGGTCGGATTCGCCGACAGGCTCGAACCGATGCTTTTCTTCGTTCACCCGTTCTACAGAATCGAACGCAAAAGCGACGGAGAGGTGGACGTCATCAATATCTGCGACTCGCTGTCCCCGTCTCTGATGACCATGTCGGCAGCGGCGCTCAACGCCGGCGTATCCACCACCCTGACGATAGGACGGGCATCCGAAGAACGGACAATCATGTCGTTCCTTCCAGGGCGAATGGCCGACAAGATCCTGTTCGCAGAGATCCCGTCAGGGAAACGGCGGGAGGCGGCAGAAACCGAGATGAACAGGCGCCGCGGCGTTCTGTTCGCGATGCTGCTGTTCTCGATCATGCTCGCCCGCCACGTCGCAGCAAGGTTTCTCCAGCCGTTGCTGGCGCTGTCTGATGCGGCGGAGCGTATCATGCGGCACGATTTCACGATACGCCTTCCCGCCGAACGCCGTGACGAGTTCGGCGAGCTGGCGGCATCGTTCAACTCGATGGCGCAAGGTGTTGAGGAAGGACGGCTGTTGAGCCGTTTCGTTTCCGAGTCGGTCAGAACCGCCGCCCGCGATACCGACCGGGAAGAGGCCGCGCGGCGAGGCGAACAGACCGAGGCCGCCGTCCTGTTCGCCGGTCTGGGGAATTTCAAGAGTGTCCTCTCGGGAACGGACCCCGCCCTGCTCGTTCCCCAGCTCAATCGATATCTCGAAGTCATGTCGCAGGTCGTTCGCGATCACGGCGGCGACATAGACAAGTTCATCGGCGAGAAGATCCTCGCGGTGTTTTTCCCCGACCGTCTCGGCTGCCGAAGTCGTGCCGCCGATGCCGCTCTGCGAGCGGCGATCGCTATGCAGGAACGCATGGCGGATCTGCGTTCCGTTTTCGACCTGCCGCTCGGCGTCGGTGTCGTCCAGGGGCCTCTTCTCGCCGGCATCATGGGCGCGCCTCAGGTCCGTCTCGAATACACTGTAATCGGCGACACGGTCAACCTCGCATCGCGTCTCAGCGACATCGCGATGCGCCTCGGCCCCGACGGCATGATCCTGGAATCGCCTGCCGGTGCCACCGGCGGCA
>MWAR01000414.1 GCA_002068715.1 bacterium ADurb.Bin374 | reverse complement strand
CGACGGCAAGGGTCCGATCAATGCGAAGCTGAGGGCGAGCTGGACAAGTGTCGTGAACATGGTCGTCTCCGGTCACTCCGACTGGTCGGCCGGCATGGGAACGGCTTCGGGACGGTAGAGCAGGAACCCGAGGAGCCCCGTCGTCACGACGGCCCAGATCGGATGCAGGCGCAGTCCGGCGACGACCCCCAAACCGAGGGAACAGATGAGCAGGCTTCTACGGCCGTGCAGAAGTTTCCGGCCAAAGGCATACCCGGCAAAGGCCAGCTGGCCGCCTACGCCGACAGCACAGCCCTGAAAAAACGTCGCGACCTTCGGGTTCGCGAAGTAGGGGGCGGCAACCCAGGCCACGAGCAGGATTATTCCAAACGAGGGAAGGATGGTTCCCAGAACCGCGGCTAGGGCGCCGAGTCTGCCGCGCAACCGACGCCCCTGGAGAAAAGCGAGGTTGACGGCGATCGCGCCCGGAACGATAGTGGCGGTGGCCATCTCGGCCATGAACGCCTTGTCGTCATACCAGCGCTTCCGCAAGACAAGTTCGTGACGCATGACCGTCGCCATCGCTAGTCCGCCGCCGAGCGTGAACAGGCCCACCCGGAAAAAGACCCAGAAGATTTCCCCGAGGGTGATCTTCCCGTTGCCGGTCGGAGATGACGTCATTCCGGTTGGTCCGTCAGAATGCCCGGCATGGTGATGTCGATCATGGCGATGCCTCCGGCGAGTGTGGTCATGTTCACCTATCGGCAAAGGTGCTTCTTTTCTTGCATGGCGTGGCTGAGCGGGAGTATAATCTCCCCATTGCTGCGTTCCACAATCACAGGCGAAAAAGCCGGAGGAACAAGGAAAGGGAAGTCGGATGAAAATCACGGTTTATCCTGTCAAGGACAGCGAGCGCAAGCCTCACATCACCGATAACAAACAGCTCGGATTCTGCAAGTATTTCACGGATCTGATGTTCGTGATGCAGTATTCCGAAGTCGACGGCTGGCACAATGCCGAGATCAGGAAGCTCGGGCCGTTCCAGCTCGAGCCTTCGACCCTCGTTCTGCATTACGCGCAGGAAATCTTCGAAGGGCTGAAGGCGTATCGCACGAAGGACGATCACATTCAGCTGTTCCGGCCCGACATGAATGCCAAGCGGTTCAACCGCTCGGCCGCCAGGCTTTGCATGCCGTCGGTTCCGGAGAACGACTTCATCGCGAGCATCGAAACCCTGATCCGTATCGAGCATGACTGGGTGCCGCGCGGCCGTGGTGCCGCCCTGTACATCCGGCCGTTCATGTTCTCGACCGATACCACGCTGGGCGTGCGCGCCTCGTCGAACTACACCTACAGCGTCATCCTGAGCCCGGTCGGCCCCTATTACCAGGAAGGCTTCAACCCGGTCAGTCTCTACGTCATCGACGACCTGGTGCGAGCCGCGAAGGGCGGCCTCGGCGAGGCGAAGACCGGCGCGAACTACGCGGCGAGCCTGCTCGCCGGTCGCGTTGCCCGCGAGAAGGGGTGCGCGCAGGTGCTCTGGCTCGATGCCGCCGAACACCGGTTCATCGAAGAAGTCGGCGCGATGAACATCTTCTTCGTTCTCGACGACAAGCTTGTGACACCGAGACTCAACGGCAGCATCCTTCCCGGCGTCACCCGCGACAGCGTCCTGCAGCTCGCCGGACACCTGGGACTCAAGACCGAAGAGCGGGCGATCTCGATCGATGAGGTCATCGGCGGCATCACGACCGGTTCGATAACCGAAATCTTCGGAAGCGGCACGGCGGCCAGCATTTCGCCGGTCGGCAGCCTGAAGTATCGCGATCGCGACTACGTCGTCTCGAACCGCAAGGTCGGCCCGATCAGCCAGAAACTGTATGACACCCTGATGGGCGTCCAGTATGGCGACATCCCCGATCCCTTCAACTGGATCCACCCTGTCGAACTGCCCCAGGAAAAGGCCGCCGCCGTCTGAGCTTCCGCGCTACGGCATGATTCCTCTGCGCCATCCCGACTCCGCCTTTCTGCTGGAAACGGCGGAGTCGGCTGCGCGAGAGATCATGCGTATCTATGCCGGCGAGTTCACGGTCGACATGAAGGCCGGCGTCGAGCCGGTGACTCAGGCCGACAGGAATGCCGATGCGCTCATCGTCGGAGCCTTGAAGGCGCGTTTCCCCGAAGATGCGGTGTTGAGCGAGGAAAACGGCCTCCAGGCTTCCGGGCGGGCCGGCCGCCGCGTCTGGTTCATCGACCCGGTCGACGGAACGAAGGAGTTCGTCAAACGAAACGGCGAATTCTCAGTCCAGATCGGCATGTCCGTCGATGGCGTGCTCGAGCTTGGGATCGTGCTTCAGCCCGCGACGGGCGATACGTGGCTTGCCGCCCGGGGCGAAGGGTGTCATCACCGTACCCCGGACGGCGCCTGGGCGCGTGTCGTTCTTCCGTCGCGCGGAGACGGGCCGCTCGTGCTTGCGATCAGCCGGTCTCACCCGAGCGCGCTGGCGATGAAGGTCGGTCGGGAACTCGGCTGCGAGCGGCAGCTGGAACGCGGCGGCGTCGGCCTCAAACTTATGGCCATCGCTTCGGGGGCGGCGCACTACTACCTGAACGATTCGAACTCCACCAAGGCCTGGGACATCGCTGCACCCGAGATCCTCTTTTCCGAAGCCGGCGGGGTCGTCACGGACCTTCGAGGCGAACCCTTCCGATACGATGTGAACGACTACCTGCATCGGAACGGGCTTCTGGCTTCCTGCGACCGCGAATTGCATGACCGCCTCCTCGCCTTCGTCAGAAGAGAACGCAGGCGAGACTGAACTTCCGCGGAGATGTTCGCCATGCTCGAATTTTCCCGGGCATGGTTCGTTGAATCATGTGAAGATTTTGGCGCTTCGAGCCGATATACCCTCTGCCGTTCGTTCAACCACATTTCTGGGGGTACACATGATCGATCTCAAGGAATACCTGACTCTTCGCCGGCAGATGTCCGACTCGGACGAAGAGGCCAC
The DNA here is from genome assembly GCA_002068715.1 of bacterium ADurb.Bin374. The sequence goes on along the minus strand of MWAR01000414.1, from coordinate 2,513 downwards.
TCCTCCCGGCCGAGTCGTTCCGAGCCGGAACCAGCTCCTCGCCCAGTCGCGCGGGAGCATCCGGCAGCACCTTCAGAAGCAGTTGGTTGCGGCTCTGGAGAAGTTTTACAGCGAAACGACACCTTCCGATCCCGATCGGATCGTGTAATTCGTGAGTCCAGAAAAAAAGATCACGGGGCACGAAAAAATAATGCGGTTTGGCCTGACGACAACGCCGGATGGATGTGATCGATCGCTACTTCCGCATGAGTCCAGAAAAAAATACATGAGGCCGGATTTGCGGAGTCGGGAAACCGGTCCTATAATAGCCGAACTTTCCACAGCCACCCCCCAAGAGAGGTCATGATGAGCCTTCCGTTGCCAGCCGCTGAACCCGTCGCCGTCGTCGCCCCAGCCGTCGTTCCCGTCGAAAAGATCGTAGAAAAGCCTCATCTCACGCTCGTTCCTCCGCCCGTGCAGGCAAAGGACAACGGCGTCGTCGAAGCCGCCGAACCGGCGACCGACAGGGGATCTCTTCTTCAGATGTACAAGTCTCAGACGCGTGAATGCTGGCTCTGCGAAAAAATTGCGAAGACTATTGAATCTGGCAAGGATACCTCCGAAGACGACATGTGGCATTTCACGACCTGCGTTCTGAGCTGGGCGAATCTGCCGACCTCTTGATATAACGACAAGGATATAAAAACAACGCGACAGACGCATCGCCGTCTGTCGCGTTGTTTTTCCAGTGCTCGTGTATACTGGATGAATGATTCCTTCAAGCCTTGACGCGGTTGAACGCACTGCCGCTTCCCGTTTCCGGTTTCCGTGGCCTTTTCTGATTGCCGGGATGGCCCTCGCATTCGTTGCTTTTCTTGTTCAGCCATTCTGCGTTTCGCTCGATGCCCCTCACCATCTGCGGATGGCCGGAGACTTTTTCCTCGCCTTCATGGATTCCCCCGGATATCCCGACTGGGACGCCCTGTCATACGGCGGCCGCGGGTCGATGGCCTTCCGGTGCATCGCTCCGCTTCCTTACTTCGTATCAGGGGTATGGCAGCTTCTCGGGGCCCGTGTCGAGATCGCCGTGAAGCTGGCGGTGATGTCGTTCGCCCTTCTCGGGGCGTGGGGCATCCGGCGCTGGATGCGGGCCCTCGGTCTCGAGCGGACAGCGGGGTGGGGGGTCCTGCTCTGGCTGGCCGGGGCTCCGATCGCTCTGCATGCCGATTTCTTCTTTTTCTTCCAGAATCTCTGCGCGATGCTGGTCTTCCCGCTGATCCTTGCGGGCTGGACCGAGTCGCAGGCGGCGTCAGGGGCTTTCGCGCGGTATCCGTTCGCCCTGACGCTGGGTTTCGGCCTCATCTGCTGGACGCACCTGCAGTCGGCCATGATGATCGTCTACGTCTGCGCCTTTCTTGCCGCATACGAGACCATGGCGACCCGATCTACGGCCTCGTTCCGGCGCCTGCTGGTGATGATCGGCGTCGGCGGCTGCCTGGCGGCTCCCCATATCCTCCCGTTTGCCGCGACCATCGACGACACGCATCTGAACCGCGTGATGCACGGCATGAACGTGGGGACGGATACGCGGTTCATCGACGACGCCTTCGCGACGCACGATGGAATATCCGTTTCCGTGGCCTCGACGGCATCAGGCATCGCAGGAATCCTGACCTGGAAGCTTCGCTCTGCATGTGGGTGTTCAGGGACCTTCGAAAAACCCGGGCAGATCAGGCCGAACGAGATGCTTCCCTGGGAGATGCTTCAGCCACTCGTTCTGGCGGCGTTCGGGGGCGTCTCGCTGATGGCGCTGGCTTCCTTCTCGGCGGGCGTCGGAGGAGCGCCGTTTGCCTTTCTCGTGGCCGGAATCCTTCTGCTTTTCCTCACGCTCCGGCTTTCGGCCCCGCTCTGGGACCTGTGTCCCGGGTGGTATTCGCTCCAGTTTCCCTTCAGATGGCTTCTGCCCGCTCACACTCTCATCGTGCCGGCTGTCGCGAGGCTTTTTTCGCAGGAGGTTTCCCAGGAGAGCGACGCAGATACCAGGTCCGCCCCGTTCGGAAGGCTGCGGCGGCCGGCCGGAATCGCTGCGATCGTCGGCATGGTCTGCGTAACGCTGGTATTCCACCTGCTCACATCGAGTTTCGACGACGACGGATTCAGAATTTTCCGGGAAGGATACGGCGTTGCCCAGGAGTTCGCTCCGGCAGTCTGCGAATTTCCCGGGAGGCTTTCCGGAAAAGCCGGGAAACCGCATCTTCCGCGTCTTGCATCGGGCACCGGAACGATCGACAGTTTCGAGACCGGCTTCACATGGGCCCGATACGTCATTTCCGTGACGGCGTCGGAAGGGGCGCGTCTTGCCATCGGTACGCATTTCGACCGCGCCTGGCGCCTGGAATCCACCGCCGGTCCGATTCCTCTCGAAGTGGAACGGCCGTGCGGCACGATGAACGCCTGGCTTCCTGCCGGAACCCATGAATACAAGCTCGAAAGAGGCGCACCGCCATTCCGGAACGCCGGATGGCTGCTGGCGG
>MWAR01000413.1 GCA_002068715.1 bacterium ADurb.Bin374 | reverse complement strand
GACCGACGCAACGATGCCGCCCGCAGTCTCGGTCATGCCGTAGCCCTGGAACGCCCGGACGCCGCACGCCCGAAGCGCCTCGATCACCTTCGGCGCGACCGAAGCCCCGCCGATGATCATCGTCATGCTCGGAATGGGCATCGGCTGGGCCATCTGCCGGAGCGCCATCACGAAGATTTCGGCGAGACGCGGAACGACAAGCAGGAAGCTGACGCGGAACCGCGCGATCGCCTGCAGGATCTCGACCGGATTGTAGGAAGCCGTCATGATGATTTTCGATCCGATCATCAACGGGCAAAGGCCGGTATTCACGAGCCCATACACATGCGTGAACGGCAGAAGGGCCAGCATCACATCGTTCTGCCGGTAATTCCCGAGAGACAGGCCCATCCTAGCGGAAGCGACGAGAGCACGATGACTCAGGATCGTTCCCTTGGGACGGCCGGTGGTTCCCGACGTGTAGATGATCGCGGCGGTGTCTTCGGGGTCGATCGTTGCCGCCGCGGTGCGCGACACTTCTTTTTCGCCGCGCACCCGCACCAGATCGAAGTGAAAATTGACGACTCCGCACATGGCATCGAGCTGATCGACCAGTGCGACCGTTTTGTCCTGGAACTTCTTCGACGTGATGATGACCCGGGGCTTGCAGTTCTCGATGATTCCGAGCAGGCGCTTGTCGGCGAGCATTCCGTCGACCGGCACCGCGACGGCGCCGTAGCCCGTGATGCCCAGGAACACCGGCAGCCATTTGTAGTGATTCTCGCCGACAAGGAGAATGCGATCCCCTTTTCTGACGCCACTTTCCCCGAGAATGCGGCCCACCTCACCAACGATTTCGACGAGTTCGCCGTAGGTCATGTCGACCCAACGCCCCTCGCCGACATCGCAGGAAACGGCGATGCGGCCGGCATCGAACGGCAGTTTCTCAATCCTCAGGATCTTCTCGAAAAGCAAGGGAAACCTCCTCCCGGGAATCGCAAATCAAAATTGCATGTACTCGAGTCTACGCGAACGAAGAAGCCCCGGCAACAGGAATCAATGCGCATTTCGCGGCCAGAACGAAACTGCAAAGGCTCAATTTTGTTTGTTTCCTGCATGGAAAAAGCCAATTTCGCATTCCCTTTCCCGTTCGTGCCGAGCCTGCCGAAGCACGAGAGGGCCTCGCCCTTCGACGAGCTCAGGGCGAACGGTTGGGGGGCGTTTTACAGGGGCCTGGAACGGCTGTTTCGAAAACCGTGCGAATCAGAATTCGTAGCCGGCCCTGAGAGCGATGTCCTTTTCGAGATCCGAATCGGCCCCTCCGGAAATCAGCGCGAATCTGAGCTCGTAAAATCCCCAGTCGACGCGCCGGTGAAGCCGGCTTTCCATGTTCTGAACGTTGGTTTTGCCCTGATCGAAGCGAGTTTCGGCCAGCGTCAGGCCGATCCGGGTACGTTTCGTGACGACACGCTCGACCGTGCCGGAAATCGTGCGGCTGACCGAAGCCACGCCCGACTCGACCGTATAGCCGAGCCCCGCGGAGCTTTCGCCGAGGCGTGTGTTTCCCCAGGTGACATTGCCCTCGTAAAACGTGCTGTCCGGTATTTTTTCCTTGTCGAAGAAGAACCGGCCACCGACCGAGCTTTCGAAATACATCTGGCCCGACTCGAATCCGGCGGTCGCCCGGCCAACCCCCGAGTTGGTCACGTCGTTGTAATTGAGCCTGTAATCGGCGGTCAGATCGACGCACTTCCCATCGTAATACTGCATTCCCATGCGCCACGTGTCTGTCGCACCGCTCGAGCGATACTCCCCGATCAACCGGAGGGCATCGATCACGTATCCAAGCTGCGCGGCGCTGTACCGGTCGCGCCACTCCTGTTCCGAAAGAACCGCAAAGGTTGCCTGCTCGTTGAACCGATAGTTGAGGCGGCCCTCGAAATACCCCGGCTTGTTCACGTTGTCCTTGAGATCGTGCGTCGCGAGGCGGCCGGCTTCGAGAGTTGTCGTCAGCCGCCTGCCCCACGGATACGTCCATGAGCCGCCGTCGACCGATCGGAACTGGCCATTTCCGCTCCAGATGCGGCCAACCTTGAAGCTCATCGGTGAATTCATGTTTCTGCCGGAAAATGATGCCTGCGTAAGGAAGTCGCGGCCGGTCTTGACGCCCCATTCATGCTTGAAGATCGCGTGCCGGAACTGGAATTCGCTCGAGAGATACGGCGTGAAATGGCCGTAGATGACCCGCTGCTCCGACCGTTCGCGCCAGGGACCGAACGGACTGGTGACATTCCGCTCCGTGCGCTCGAGGGAGCAGGGCGGTGCCAGCTGCATTGCCGCAGGAAGCGCGAAAAGCGGGGTGCCGGACGCAAAAAAGCCGATGAGCAGCGCAATTGCCGCCCACCCGGTCCAGGGTGTTCCTTTTGCTCTCCGATGTGGCTTCACATGTCTTCTCTTCTGTATCGGCGTAACCGGCTTGAAAACTGAATCTGTCACCTCCTCGGTACAACGAGTATAATAGTGAAAAAGGGATCAATTGATGAGCAGGTACTACGACAGGATCGATTTGAGCGACATCCGGTGGTTTCTCGTCGGATGTGCTCTTCTGTTGATTCCGTTGGTGTATATCCTCGTCACCATCGAAAAATCGACGGATGAACAATCGTTCTCGTCTCACACGCTCGAGAGCCGTGCATCGGCCTTCGACATACTGCAAACCCGGCCGTCGGGCGCGGGCGACGGAACGCCGGCCGGGGGCGGAGGGGTCATGGCTCAGATCGAGAGCGGGCAGAGCCATGTCGAAAAAGAGCTCGACAAAGCCTGGGCAAAAATACAGTCCACCCCGCGCAGCCAGGCGTACCCCCAGGAGATGGCTCCCGAAGCCGTCAGGATGTCCGAGGTCGCCGACAACCCCGACATGATCGAGGGTAACGCCTGCCTCGATCGCGGCGATCTCAAGGCGGCGGAGCTGTTCTACAAGAATGCCGTTTCCCAGGCCCGCGACAATGCATTTCTTGAAGTCGAGGCATACGGCGGTCTGATGGAGGTCTACAAGCGCGCCGGCAATATCAATGAATTCGTGAAAGCGTTCAAAAACTACGCTCTCGCGGCGCAGAAGCTCAAGAACGTCTACGGTCCCGTGGCGGACAACATCGCCAGGGCATCCGAGATGTTCGCTCAACTCGCGAAGGTCGATCCGGGCCGCCTGCGCGAAGAGCTGATCAAGGGAAATCTCGCAATGGGAACCAATGTCGACGTCACGACGTTCATGAAGGCGATCGAGGAAGCCCGCAAGCTGCACCCGACCGACCTTCCCGACAGCGAATCCATCTATCCGAAAAATCCGGGCGGCTGATGGCGGCATCACGCTCCATGGCGAAACAGGGAGAAAAACGTATGCGAAACAGACAAGCATCCGGTCGGCGAGGCAATATCCTTTCCGTCGTCATCGTCTTCCTGTCGCTGATTTTCCTCGTGTCGATGCATCTGGCGAACTCGACCGTCGAGCGCGGCAGACAGACGCGCCGCTCCGTCACGGGAGACCAGGCGTCCTGTCTTGCGGAGGCCGGCCTCAACCGTGCCATCCACATGCTCAGCAAATCGATGAACAACCCGGATATGTTCAAGTCCGATGCGAAGATCCAGAACTTCGCGATTCTGCTGCGGTACCCGCTCAAGGCTGCTGCGAACAACCCCTACACGTTCGGCGGAGACCTCGGAACCGACGAACTGCTCGACGTGAAGGGGTTCGAGAACACGCCATTCAAGAACAGAATCGAGCTCAAGACCGCCGACCTCCGGCTCAAGCCGCAGGGCGAAGACACGATGGACAAGCTCGTCGATTACATGGGCGACGGCCGGGCGAAGGATTACGAGGTCACGGTCACCGTCGAGGTCGACAAGGCATTCCGCATCACTCCGAAGAAGCCCGCCGACGGCGAATATAAAGTTCCTGGTATAGATATTGAGTTCTCGACGCGGCAAGACATTCTCGACTTCCTCGAGAACAAGGGCAGAATGGCGTTTTTGTTGTATTTTCCCGACTGGCTGAAACTGTTCAACTTCGCCATCCCCATCAAGGTCTGGATCCCTCTGATCAACAAGGAGATCACTCTCGCGACGATCGATCCGACGCCGGTCATCGACCTCGCGGTCAAGCCCCTCACCAAGGGCAGCGAGTTCGCCTCGAACTGCAACCGGCCCGACGGCCTCGGCGTCAACGATTATTTCACGCTCGACGTGATTGCGCGCATGATCGCCCAGGCCTTCGGCAAGCCGAACATCTACCCGTTCAAATGGCTGTACGACGAGAACTTCTTTCCCAAGATCGCTGACCTCTGGCCCTCAGGGATAGGCGAGATCCCGACCGGGTTCGAATACCACGTCGAGAAATACGGTGAGATCAAGCTGCTGTCGGTCGCCCGCATCAACTTCAAGGACGGCACCTTCTCGGAACGACGCATCGAGGCCACGAAGGAATTCAAAGTCTCCGATATACAACCTATGGCACCGTTGTACAGCTTCTTCGCCGCGAACCTCAGCAACGACAAGATGAACTTCAACGATTACGGCGGCAGTTTCTACG
>MWAR01000412.1 GCA_002068715.1 bacterium ADurb.Bin374 | reverse complement strand
GTAACCCTGTTCAGCGAACTTTCCGCCGAAGAGGTCAAAGAACTCGAATCCATGATCTGCCGCGAGGAAGTTCGGCGCGGTGATGTTATTTTTCAGGAGGGCGACGCGACCCGCGATTTGTTCATCGTCCTTTCGGGCGAAGTGGAAATCAGCGTCCGCGACCTGACGGGAACGCCCAAACTCATCTCTGCCTTTGGAGAGAACGAGTTCTTCGGAGAGATGTCCCTCCTCGATCGCAAAGCCACACGATCCGCCACGGCGCGCGCGACCCGCAATACGGTTCTGTTGAAAATCCCTGCCGCCCGCCTCGAGCCTCTGCTCGATGCCCAGACGCCGCTCAGCCGCAGCATCCACGGCAAGATCCTGCACGCCCTGAGCCGCAGGCTCCGCGACATCACGCAGCGTGCTGCCGGTCTCATCAAGGCTCCCGAGGCGACCTTGGGCCGCATCGTCTCGATCGTGTCGGCTCGCAGCGGGTGCGGCAAGACCACGCTGGCGACCAACCTGGCGTATCTGTTGGCTCGCGAGACGGGGAAGCGCGTCCTGTTCATCGATCTCGACCGTCACTACGGCGATGGCAGTTTCCTGATGGGTGGCTACAGCCAGAAATCCGTCGCGACGCTCTGTCGCGCGCTCCGAGGGGCTTCCCTCTCGGCCGAGGATCTGATGACGCATTTCACGCCCCTCGTCGAGCGCCTCTGGATCCTTCCCGCGCCCAGCAACATCCTCGAAGCCGAGGAGATGCGCGTCGAGGACCTCGTCGGCATGGTGCATACCTGCCAGAAGATGTTCGACTACCTCATTCTCGATACCGATGAAGGGCTGAGCGAGACGGTGCTGAACGCGATGGAGATTTCGGAACGGACGATCTTTCTGCTCGACTCCCGCGACATTCTCAGCGTCAAGAATACGGTGCGCTTCTTCCAGGCCCTGAGCGGCCTCCGGTTTCCCGAAAACAAGATCACGGTGATATCGAACAAGGCGCGCGAGGATTACCGCCCCGAAACGGTTCCTACGACACGCTTCCGGATTTCCGGCATCCTCCCCGAAGTCCAGGATTCATCGCGCCAGGAGGGAAAAACTCTCTACCAGGTCAATCCCCAGCACCGTTTCTGCGAAGCCGTTCGGAACCTCGTTCGGACCCTGCTCAGGAAAGCGCTTTGGGGGCTGTGCCGGCCGCAGGCTTCCTGAACCGACTCGCGGCTCCGCAACCAATGGGAAGCGGCAGCGGTAAACCTGCGCCTGCGACGCCTCCGGAAAACGGAAGAGGCAACGGAAACACGCTCGACAGCATCCAGCGAGAGACGATTGCCGGCCTGATCCACGGCATCAAGCTTCTGCTCGAGAAAGGCCTCCTGACCGAGGCTGAGAACGAAGCGCGCCAACTGCTCCACTTCTGCCGCGACTCCAGCGAGTTGTACCAGGTTCTCGGCGAGACCCTCCTGTGCCGTGGTGTCGCCGAAGAGGCGCTTCTGGTGCTGCGCAAGGCTGCGGAGACCGATCCGTCCAACGGCATGGCTATCGGTCTCGTCGGGTCGATCACGGGTGAGAAGAACCTCATACTCAAGGGTATCGCTCTCCTCCAAGAGCGGCTCAAGAGCTGCCCCAGCTTCCCCGACCTGATCAACGATCTCGGGAGACTCCACTTCTTCGCCGGCCAGTTTGCCGAGGCCAAAAAAGCCTTTCGGCAAGCCTTGGACCTCAATCCCAACTTCCGGGAAGGGCGGATCAATCTCGCGATAGCCTGCGGGGAAGACGGAAATCCCACCGGCGGACTCGAAGTCCTGGCGCCGATGCAGGATCGCGGCGTTCGCGGTCATTACCTCGCGGGTTGTTTCCACCAGCTTCTCGGCAACTTCCCCGAGGCGTTCAGCGAATTCAAGAAGGCCGCCGCGCACCTGGCCGAGTATCACGACCTCCAGGACCGTCTCGAAAGCATGAGCGCCTATTTCCGGAAACTGGAAAACCTCGTCGAGATGCACCGGCGCTACCTCGATCGACATCCCGGCTTTCCCGACCTCCACGTGCGTCTCGCCGACCTGTTCGTCCAGATGGGCGAAACCGAGAACGCGATTCGCTCCCTGAAAGAGGCCCTGCGCCTCAAACCTGACTATCCCGAAGCGAAAGCGAAGCTGTCCCGTCTCACGGCGCAACCTGCCTCTGCCAAACTTGGTACCCAGACCGGCGATGCGTCGAAAATCCGGCCCGGAAAGCATCCGGAGCCCTTCCAGAAAGGCGCCACCGGGATACGCTGATGCCGCCGGAACGGAGCTTTCCTGTACAAAAATGTTGCCTCGGGACCGTCGCGATTTTATGATGGTTGCCGTTCTGCAAGACACACCATAAGGAGAGAACATGAAGAAGCATCTGGCGTATTTTTTCCTGCCCATGCTGGCCATGAACGTCATGGCTGCGTCCGGGCTCCATGCCGAAGAGCGGTCCGAGGTCCCGGAAAACCTCAAGTGGAACACGGCTGACCTGTATGCCACCGAAGACGCGTGGGCCGCGAAGGCGAAGGACATCGCCGCCCGCATCCCGAAACTGGGCGATTTCCAGGGCAAGATGGGCACCGATGCCGCGTCATTCTATACCGCTCTCGATACGATCATGGCCCTCGACCTCGACCTCGTGCGCCTGATGACCTATGCGAGCATGAGGAGCGACGAGGACACCCGCGCCGCCAAGCCGCGCGAGATGGAGCAGACGTCGAGCGACCTCGCGGTGAAGTTCACCGCCGCCGTCTCTTTCATGCGCCCCGAAATCCTCGAGATCGGCGCGGAAAAGGTCATGGGCTTCGTGAAGGCCGAGCCGAAGCTCGAGCCCTACAAGCCCTGGCTCGAAGATATTCTTCGCTATGCTCCGCACACTCTTACCAAGGCCGAGGAGAAAGTGGCGGCCCAGGCGAACATGATGGCCGAAGGCCCCGGCAGCGCCTATAGCATCTTCACCAACGCCGACATGCCGTATCCCGAGGTGATCCTTTCCGACGGCAAGCGGGTGAGAATCGACGCTTCGGCCTACACCAACTACCGCGCCGCCCCCAATCGCGACGACCGCATGAAGGTGTTCCGCAACTTCTGGAACAGGTACAAGAAGTTCGAGCGCACGCTGGGCACCACCCTCAACGGCCACGTCAAGACGCACCTCTTCAACAAGGAAATCCGCAAGTACAACAGCTGCCTCGAGGCGGCCCTGTTCGACGCGAACATCCCGGTGACCGTCTACAAACAGCTGATCGCCGACGTTCACGCGAACCTGCCGACCCTGCACCGGTATCTCAAGCTTCGCCAGCGCATCATGGGCGTCGACCAGCTCGGCTACGAGGATCTCTACGCCCCGATCGTGAAGGAAGTCGACCTGAAATACACCCCCGAGGAAGCCATGAAGCTCGTCCTCGAGGCCGTCGAGCCCCTCGGCAAGGAATACGTCGACGCGGTCAGGACCGGCTATGAAAACCGCTGGATCGACTTCATCCCGACGACCGGCAAGAAGTCCGGCGCCTACAGCACGGGCGTGTTCGGCGTGCATCCCTACCAGCTCCAGAACTTCACCGGCCTGTATGACGAAGTCTCGACGCTGGCCCACGAGTTCGGCCACTCGATCCACACCTTCCTGTCCGACAAGAACCAGCCCTACGCAACCCACGACTACAAGACCTTCGTCGCCGAAGTCGCCTCGACGCTGAACGAGAACCTGCTTCTCAACCTGATGCTCAAAAAGACCAGCGACAAGGCCACCCGGCTGTTCCTGCTGGGAAGCCACCTCGACGGCCTGCGCACGACGCTGTTCCGCCAGACCCTGTTCGCCGAGTTCGAGATGCTGATCCACGAGATGGCCGAGAAGGGCGAGCCCCTCACCGGCGAGAAGCTGACCGAGCTGTATCTCAAGCTCCTGAAGGAATACTACGGGCACGACAAGGGCGTGTGCAATATCAAGGACCTGTACGGCATCGAGTGGGCCTACATTCCTCACTTCTACTACAACTTCTACGTGTACCAGTATGCGACCAGCATCACCGCTTCCTCGATGATCGCCGCGAACATCCGGTCGGAAAAGAATGGCGACGCCGCTCGTGAAGCGTATCTGAAGATGCTTTCCTCCGGCTCCGCGAAATACCCGATCGACCTGCTGAAGGACGCCGGCGTCGACATGACCACCTCCGAGCCGTTCAACGCGGCCATCAAGGAGATGAACACCGTCATGGACGAGATGGAAAAACTCCTCGCCGAGAAGTGAGTTATATAAAGCTCTAGATATAATAGATTCTGTATCCTTCGTGTGAATGCCGCCGTCCGGGAAACCGGGCGGCGCTTCGTTTACATTTCTCGCTTTTTCTCAGGAATGGATCTCTCTTCTCAATGAGGGTATGGTTATTGCTAGACATAATCGCTGGACAATCTTGCGTCTCGACCCATGATCGTTGGGAACGGACGTGATTCTGACGCAGAGTGAGGAGACAGGCATGATCACACGAAGAAAAGCTGGACAGGCGTTGGTGGAAATGGCGCTCGTGGCTCCGTTGATATTCTTGCTCCTGATCTGCGGCGTCGCGGATTTCGGATTCGCCTTTTACCGCTTCATCAGCTTGCAGCAAACTGCCAATGAGGCTGCTGCCTGGGCTGCCGAGAAAAAATACCGGCCCGGCTCTTCCGTGACCGGTACAGATATCGAGCAGTGGTTGACGAACACCGCCTCGCACACGCTTCCCGCAACCTGGAGCATGGCGGAAGCCCAGAAAATAAATGCGACCGTTCAGACGATGGCAACCTCTGATAATGATGCCGTGATCATCGCAGTCACTCTCCAGTACGATTCCCCGCTTTTCACGCCCTTCTACCAGGCTTTTTTCGAGAGTATCTTTGGGAAAAAGGCAATTCCAATGGCTACTCGGGTTGCCTACCAGGTTCCGAAAAACACCCTCCGGGCGAATGGTTCGTGACCGGTGACAGGATTGGCTGGTAAGCGAACACCGACGCCAGACATGAGTCGAGGTTAAATAGCCTCAAAACTTCTGTGGTTTTTTCACCGCATGTTGCGCGAAAAGATGTAGGCGCTCTCCCGGTTGTACATTCTTCGAATCGAACCTCCAATAAACAATGACTGCGTGTTCAGATCAGAGAACACGCAGTCATTGTTTTTGGAAGCGGGCTGTGGAGCTGGTCAGGAGGGTTTGACTAGATACCCGACGAAGACTCCCCGAACCTGGTCCGAATCGCCATTCGAGGGGTCATACGCCCCGAGCCCATCGGGAAGAGGACGCTGTGAATATTCGTTGACCGGGAGAAGGTCGAAGATGGCGAATCCGATGACGACGACCTGGTCTTTGGAGCCGTTTTTTTCCTGGGGAACGGTGCCGTCGTCCTCGGGACATTTGACGATTGGCACGACCACGCGCCGCAGGTCGTTGTCGATCCGGTAATCCCGGCCGTCGTCGTTCGGACCTTTCATGGTTCCTGTCTTTACATACAGGAGATCGCCCAGACTGACCGGACCGGGGTACCCGAATTTGAAAAACTCTTCGTAATCGCTGGCGCCGCCGCCCTTGCTTCCCATGTCGAGGGAGCCGTGATTCGAGGCTGAGCGAAGGTTCGGGATTCCCCCGTCGAGTTTCCCGTCTCCTCCGCAGTTCGTGCAGGATGAGGTCGATCCGCCGATGACGCCGTCGCCGCCGCAGGTGGCACAGGAAATGTCCGCCTTGTTGCATGCGCTGCCGTTGCTCTTGATTCCATCGCCTCCGCAGGTCGAGCAGGAAGGATTGTGATAATGTCCGTCTCCACCGCAGGTGGTGCAACTGGTGCCGGCTGTCGTGACGCTTCCCGAGCCTCCGCAGACGGTGCAGGTGTCATCGGCTTTTGCATTTTTCAGGTTCCCCAGGCGAATGATGTATTCCTCACCGGGCGTAAAACCTTCGTCGTCCTCGAATTTTTCGAAGGTGAAATCGTGCGTGCCCAGCTGCCGCAGTTTCCCGTGAGGCACACCGATCGGAATGACCCCCTCGCCGCCGTTGTCCTCCGGGCCGCCGCGGGCGGCGGCAACAGGCATTTGTGTATACCCGATCAGCTTTGCGAAGAACATGGGAGAATCGTATCGGCCGACCACCTGGAGATTTTCCCGAAGAGCTCGATTGTCGCGATAGATCACGGAGCATGAGAGAGGGCCTCCGGTGAACGAGATACCGGGGTATGATTGCTGGACGACGTCTCTGACGCGCGTTTGAATGGCCGCCTGTGCCGAGGTGGTCAGGGTGCCGTCGTCATTCACCGCCGATACGCAGGCAAGGTCGAGACCTGCTTTCCATCCGGCGTTGACAGCACTTTCGATCCGGGCTTTCTGGTAGTAGGCATACCCGATATCGGTTACCAGAGCCACGAACGAGAGCAGAGCAACCATGGAGAAGGCCGTGATTACGAGGATACTTCCGCGCTTTTCATGGCGCCTTTGGAGTGATCTGCTCTTCATCATGGTGCTATTCCTTTTCCTGGATGTTTTCCGCGGTCAGTCGGTAGGTGTTCCGTGTTGGCCCGAAAAAGCTGCCCACGAACGGCGTGAAGAGTTCGATGTCGCACTGGGCTTTCACCTGTACTTCCTGATCGCTCGTTCCGACTCCATTTGCAATCCAGTAGACGACCCTGGCTTCCGGAGATGACGGAAAGGATGATCCTGCCGGGAGGGCATCGCACCTTCCGGTTGCCGGGCTCTGGCTGCGCTCGAAGGCATCCTTCACGGTCGAGTAATCGGAATGCGTATGGCTGCCGATCATGTCGGTGGCAACGAAAAAGTTCATCCTCCGTGCTCCGGCCCGGGCTGCTTCAATGCACTGAAGATTCAAAGCCGAAGCAACGTGAAGGCCGCGGCTCACATCGATGATAGTGAGTATCACGAAGATGAACAGTGGCAGGACAAGTGCCATTTCCACTATGGCCTGCCCTTTCCTTGACGACTTGGTCATACATCTCTCCTCAAAGAAATCAAAGCCGCATTCTAAGCGTTCTACGCAATTTTCGCACCTGACGCGCTTTCGATACGCGACATAAAATCAAAAAATCCTCCAAGCCTTGCATCCCACATCCGACGGCCCTATCATGTGACCTGCTCCCGAGTCGCCGTACAGGATCCGGCTGCCGGGCTATTTCATCGAACGACGGAGTCACCCATGCCTAGGATCATTCTGGCTGCTCTGATATTGGCCTTTCTCATCATCACCCCATTTGCCGCACTCGCCGACGGCGATGCGCGGGCCGCGACTCCCGCGGAGCGTGAGTATGCCCTGGAGGTCCAGGGTCTTCTGGACAAGGCCTTGCCACCGGTTCCTGACGGTTGGACGGCCGGCGATCGCACCCAGATCAAACCTCTGACGAGTGTCAGCACCGGGGTTGGAAAGGATCCGATGCACGTCGAGTTCTTCATGGAAGCCCGGGACGAGAAGAAAATCGAAGAGTCGGCTCTCAAGGAAAACAAGGTCTACGAGGAAGTGACCCAGGGATACACCGCCGACCAGAACACGAAAATGGTCGAAGAAATGCAGAAGAAACTCGATGTTCTCTCCAAACAGATGGAAGAAGCGATCGGAAAAAACGATGTGGCGGCCATCCAGCGCATCACCAAAGAGATCGAGGAGGCCCAGGCCCCCGTCAAGGCGATGGGCGACGCCATGAACAAGGAGCTGAAGGAAAAAGCTGCCGTGGTCAAGGCTCGTGACGCGCATCTCCAGGCTGCTCTCGCAGTGAATTCCTACGACGTCGAGTTGTCCGGATATGCAGCGGAAGAGCCGGTGGCGGGACATCGGACCTACTGGCACGAGAACCCGGCTGACCACGATGGTGATTTCGAAGGTGAATGGCTCGCGTTCGCCGGCGCCTGGAAGGCTGCCGACCAGGATGGCAGGCCGGTGATGACGCCCGCGTGGAACCTCGGGCTTCCGCATACCACCGCCCAGAACCTCGTGGTGAAGGTGCGCGGGGACAAGGCTCGCGGCCGTCGCTTCCTCGAAGCCATGAAGTGGGATGTCGTCGGTGACCTGCTTTCGGCAAAGTGACCGGCGCCTTTTCCGTCATGCCTTCCAAAATCAGCAAATGGATGATTTAGATATATAAAGTAATCTATATATTGTTTGTGCGGTGAAATTGCTACCTGCAGAATGAAAGCCGCCCGTTCGCCCTGAGCCTATCGAAGAGGCAAGAGTCCTTTCGTGCTTCGACAGGCTTGGCGCAAACGGGATCGCGAAATCGGCTTTTTCGTGAAGGAATAGAGAAGACGGGATTCGTCGAGAAGGACGGTGACGAAGCCTGCAAGAGAGAGGTGACGGCCATGCCTGCGAGGGATCGATTCGAGAGAGCCCGGGGTCTGATTCCGGTATGCGCTGTCGCATTGGTGATATGCCTGGCTTTGGTGACGGGATGCGTGGATTCGGGGCGCCAGACGCCGGCGGCGACGCGAAAGCGCGTCACGTTTCTCCATTACTTCTCGGACACGCTGAGCGGTGGTATCGACGACATGGTCAAGGCTTTCAACGCGCAGCAGTCGAGGTATGAGATCGCCGTGACGCCTCTCGAGATGGAGGCGTTCAAGACCAGCATCCGCAAGACGCTCGAGGCGGGGAATCCGCCGGACCTGTACTCCTACTGGGCGGGGGCCCGCGTCGTGTCGGTGCTCGACAAGCTGCAGCCGATCGACGATGTCTGGGCCGCCGGTGGCTTCGATCGACTGTTCTCTCCGATGATTGCCGAGTCGGCCTGCACCTACGAGGGAAAAAAATACCTTCTTCCGATCACGCAGCACCTGGTCTGCTTCTTCTACAACCGTTCGATTGTCGAAAAGCTGTCCCTGAAGCCACCGGCGACCTGGGACGAGTTTCTCGCGGTCTGCGAGACGATCAAAAAGACCGGTATCGTCCCGATCGCACTGGGATCGAAAGCGCCTTGGCCGGCCCAGTTCTGGTTCGACTACCTGCTCCTGCGCACGGC
>MWAR01000411.1 GCA_002068715.1 bacterium ADurb.Bin374 | reverse complement strand
CGAACCTGCTGCGGCTTGTCGCGGCGGGAGCCGAGGTGCCCCCCTTCGTCATCGTTTCGAGCAGATGCTTCGATGCGTTCATCAAGGATTTCCGGTCCGAGTTCGACGGGGTCGTCCGTCGGCTCGACGGCTCGAGCCCGATGAAGGTCGCAGAAACATCGAAAGCCGTTCGCGACTGCATCATCTCCCATCCGCTTCCAAAGCTCATTGCCGACGAAATGTATGCAGCCCTGCGCGACCAGATCGGAACCGACGCGTTCGTCGCCGTCAGGTCCAGCGCCCTGGGCGAGGATTCCAAGGAGTTCTCCTACGCGGGAATGCTCGACACCTACCTGTTCTGCCGCACCGAGAGCGAGATCGCCCTCGCGGTCGTCAACTGCTGGGCCTCGATGTACTCCGACCGGGCCGTCTCCTACCGGTTCATGCGCGGCATTTCCCAGAGCGGCATCTCGATGGCCGTCGTCGTCCAGGAGATGGCCGACGGCATCGCTTCCGGCGTGACGTTCACCGTGAACCCGCAGACGAAGTATGAAGACGAGATCCTCATCAACGCCGTCTGGGGGCTGGGCGAGGGACTCGTGTCGGGCGGGGTCGACGCCGACCGGTTCGTGGTGATCAAGAAGGACGAATTCCCGATCGACAAGTCGGAGATCGCGCACAAGGGAGAGCGGGTCATTTTCGACCGGGCGCAGGGCTACGGCACCATCGAGGAGAAGATCCCGGACGAGGAGGCCGCCAAGCCCTGTCTCACCGAACAGCAGATCCGGTCCGTGGCCGCCGTCTGCACCCGCATCGAACGGGAATATGGCGGCGTGCCGCAGGACATCGAGTGGACCGTCAGCCGTGACGGCCGCGTCAAGATCCTCCAGACCCGCCCGATCACGACCGTCGACAGACCGTGGCCCTCGGAACGGCCCTACGTGACCCTGTGGGACAACTCGAACATCGTCGAGAGCTACTCGGGCGTCACGACGCCCCTGACGTTCTCGTTCGCCCTCAATGCGTATCACAACGTGTATGTCCAGTTCTGCCAGGTTCTCGGGGTGCCCGAGGAGATCATCAAGAAATACGACTTCAACTTCGGGAACATGCTCGGCCTGCTGAACGGCAGAATCTACTACAACCTGAAGAACTGGTACCGCCTCGTGTCGGTGCTGCCCGGCTACTCGTTCAACTCCCGGTTCATGGAAGGCATGATGGGGGTCAAGGCGACGTTCGATTTCTCGACCGAAACCCACGAGGAGCGGAACCAGGCAGGCTTCTTCCGCCGCTGGTTCATCGAGCTTCCACGTATGGGCTGGGTCGGGGCTAACCTCGCCTGGAAGTTCTGGACGATCGACGCCGAAGTGAAGAAATTCATGGATATATACACAAAGATGTATAACAAGTACAAGGATTTCGACTTCGACAACCAGCCCGCGCACCGGCTCGTCGACATCTACAACGAACTCGTCACCACCGTGCTGGGAAACTGGAAGGCCCCGATCATCAACGATTTCATGGCGATGATCTTCTACGGCGTCCTCAAGTCGCTGATCGGAGCCTGGCTGCCGAACGCCGAGCACTCGCTGCAGAACGATCTCGTCGCCGGCCAGGGCAACGTCGAGAGCACCCTTCCGATGCGTGCCATGCAGAAGATGGCACGCTTCATCAAGGCCCATGCGGATCTTGCCGGGCTGTTCCAGACCCTCGATGCAGCCACCCTGAAGAACCGGTTCATCACCGGCCCGGCCTCGGAAGCGGGGGCGCCTGCCGAGGAGCGCGAACTCGCGGCGCAGATCAAGGCCTATCTCGACGAGTTCGGCTTCCGCACCATGAACGAGCTGAAGCTCGAGGAGCCGTCGCTGAACGAGAAACCCGAGTTTCTGTTCAGCATGCTGAAGAACTATTCCGCCGGTCCGCTTCCGCCCGAGGAAGACACGGGGACGCAGGAGGCGAAGAAGCGCGAGGCCGCCGAAAAGCGCGTCGAGGAGGCCCTGCGCGACCAGACGATCTGGGGCTTCATTCCGAAGCTGCCGATCATGAAATTCGTCACGGACTACGCCAAGAAGGCCGTTGCGGTACGCGAATACCAACGGTTCGCCCGCACCAAGATGTACGGCCTGGCGCGGCGCATCTACATCGGCATCGGCCGGCGGCTCGCCGAGCGCGGCGTGATCGACCACCACGACGACGTGTTCTACCTGCACAAGGACGAGATCATGTCATACGTCGTCGGCACGGCGGCCAGTCAGAAACTGCGCGAGCTCGCCGCCATTCGGAAAGCAGAGTTCTACGCCTACCGCCAGATGGACGAACTGCCCGACCGCATCGAGACGAAGGGCATCGTCTACACCAACGACCTGAACAAGAGCGTGCTGAAGGTGCAGCAGAGCGACGATCCGAACGTGCTGCAGGGCATCGGGGGCTGTTCCGGCGTCGTCCGGAAGCGGGTGAAGGTCATCCTCAACCCAAGCGACGACATGAACCTGAATGGCGAGATCCTCGTTGCCGCACGCACCGACCCGGGCTGGGTGCCGCTGTTCGCGACCGCGGCCGGCCTGCTGATCGAGCGGGGAAGCATGCTTTCCCACTCGGTCATCGTCGCCCGCGAGCTCGGCCTTCCGGCGATCGTCGGCATCACGGGCATCACGAAGCGCGTGAAGACGGGCGACCTGGTCGAGATGGACGGGACGACCGGCATCGTTCGCATCATCGAGCGGGCCGAGGGTGGTGAATCCGCTGCCGGAGGTGTTTCATGAGTGAGGAATCCTCCCACGGCGTATCACCGTTCTATGCTGCGTGCGCACGATTCCTGGTGCGGCACAGGACGATCCTGTTCATGCTTGCCGTGTTGCTCGTTGTTGCCGGGTTGCCGTTCGCGACCCAGATCCGCATCGACAACAGCCTCGAGATGTGGTTTCTCGAGGACGATCCGACCCTGAGCGGGTATCGCGAATTCAAGAAAATGTACGGAAACGACGAGGTCATCCTGGCCCTCGTCGATTGTGGAGGTCCAGGGAAGCTCTTCGATCCCGAGAAACTTCAGAACCTCTGGAACGTGTCGAAAGCCATCGAGGCCGACGAAACGAATTTCAAACGCGTTCTCAGCGTCGGGGTTGCGCCGTATATCGGTCTTCAGGGCAGCGACACCCTGATCGTCGAGGATCTGATCACGGCGGACGTCAGAACGGCTTCCGATGCCGAGCAGATTCGTGAGCGGTTCCTGAGCGATCCTCTCAAGAAGAAACTGCTCACCGACATGGCGCAGCGATTCGCGGTTCTGCTCATAGAGCCGGTTGCGACTCCGGAGATGGATGTCCGTCGCCCGCAGATGATCGCGGCGGTGCGCGAGAAGCTCCAGGGGTGTTCCTACCGCCTCGCCGGCATGGGCGTCATGTACGATGAACTCAACCGGCTCAGCATCAGGGACGGCCTCGTATTCTCCCTGATATCGAATTTCGTCATCGCGCTGGTGATCTTCCTGCTGTACAGGTCGAAGCCGTTCCTGGGTATCGTGGTTGTCGTCATGCTTCTCGGCGGCGGCTGGTTCGTCGGCTTCTACGGCCTGTTCCGGCAGAACTTCAACATGGTCACGATCGTATTGCCGACCCTGATGATGATTCTCTCCATCTCGGACGTGGCCTACGTATACAATAATTATTGCTATAATCTCGACAAGGTCGTGAAAGACCGCGAGAAAGGTCTCGAGGAGGTTTTCATCGAATGCCTTTCACCGTGTCTGTTCACCTCGATCACCAACGCGCTCGGATTCTGGTCGATCGTGACCAGCCCGATGGCGGTGCTGAAGGGGTTCGGGTTTTTCGCCGGCACCGCCTGCTTGGTCGAGTATGTGCTTTCGATGATCGCCGCCGCCTTCATCCTGGGAAAAATCCAGCCGAGCCACGATCTGGAACTGCGGCGGCCGTTTGCCGGTGTCTTGGACTCGTGGGTTCGGCTCATGCCGAAGCATTACAAGCTCGTCATGGGACTTCTGGTGCTGGCGACCGTCTTCGGGTTCGTCGGCATCTCGCATCTGAAGGTCGACACGTACTCGATGGGATTTCTGCATTCGTCGAATCCGGTTCGCGTCGACAGCGATGCGGTCGAACGTGACTACGGAAACTATCTTCCGCTCGAGATCCGCCTGCTGACGGGGAAACCAGACGGCATCAAGGACCCGCAGTTTCTGACCCGTCTTCAGAAGGCGCACAAAGAGCTGGAAGCGGTGCAGCAGGTCCAGCGCTCGGCATCGATTCTCGATGTGCTGTGCAAGCTGAACCAGGTCATGAGCGACGGCGCCACGGCTTCCTACCGCGTGCCCGACTCGTTCAACGCGGTCAGCCAGCTCCTGATGCTGTATGAGTCGGACCCCGACAACGACCTGGAACACATGACCGACATGCCCAATTACAGTGAAGCCCGCCTGACGGTCCGGCTGCCGATGGTGAGCGCCACGCATCTGCGTGACTTCGAGGCAAAGGCGGATGAGATCCTTCGAAGGATTTTCGACGGTACCGGGGTGACGGTGAAATTCGGCGGATATGTCCCCTTGTATGCGCGTATCATCAACTATATCACGACCAGCCAGGTAACGAGTTTCGGGACCGCCCTGTTCTTCATCTTCCTTGGCATGGCCCTGCTGCTGAAGCGTCTCGACGCGATCTGGCTCGGGATCATTCCCAACGTGTTCCCCGTCATCATGACGATGGGCATGATGGGGTGGCTGGGAATTCGCCTCGATATCGCGACCGTCACCATCGCTTCGATTGCACTGGGCATTGCCGTCGACGACACGATACACGAGCTGTTCCTTTTCTACGAGCCCTCGAGGCGGCATCTCGATCCCGTCGAGTCGATCAGTGACTGTTTGATCGAAGCCGGCCCGGCTGTTATATCGACATCAATTATTTACGCCCTCGGCTTTTCGGCCCTAGTGTTCGCCAGCATCAAGTCGGTCATCCTGTTCGGCGGCCTGCTCGCAATCACGATCGTCTTCGGCATGCTGTGCGAGATCACGATCATGCCCGCCCTGATATGCATGTTCCGCACCTACCTCGACCGCGGCCGCCAGAAGGAATGAGAGAACGAATCCGCTAAGGAATGAGGAATCCGCAGATGTCGCAGATGGCGCAGATGAAGAAAGGAAATTTGGAGAGAACCCAGGACATCCTGGTTCCGGAGCGGGATGATCCGCAAACGTATGCGGTCATTGGTGCCGCCATGGACGTTCACAGGATCCTTGGAAACGGATTTCTCGAGAATGTGTATAACGAGGCTTTGGCAGCAGAATTCACCCTTCGGCAGATTCATTTCATGCGGGAAGCCGAGTTTCCGATTCGATACAAGGAGACGGTGCTGACGTCGAAATATCGGGTCGATTTTTTGTGCTCTGATGAAATTGTCGTTGAATTGAAGGCGCTTGCCGAACTGACGAACCGTGAACGGTCTCAGACGATCAATTATCTCAAGGCATCTGGGTTGAAAAAGGCATTACTCCTGAATTTCGGGGCTCCTCGTCTTCAGTTTGAGCGGTTCGTGTTTCATCTCTGATCATCTGTGTCATCTGCGTAATCTGCGGATAATCCTGAGGTTGAAAGGACAACGATATGGGGAACAAGCCGGCAGTTGTATACAGCAATGTGTGGGAGGATCCCGAGCTGAACCGGCAGGCGCTGCAGGTGAAGCCGGGCCAGTCGGTTCTTTCGATCACGTCGGGCGGGTGCAATTCTTTGTGCCTTCTGCTCGAGGACCCGTCGTGGGTCGTTTCGATCGACCTGAACCCGGCCCAGCTCGCGATGCTCGAGCTGAAGCGCGCGGCGATCATAGAGCTCGACTACGAGGACTTCCTCGAAGTGATCGGCGTCCCGTTCTACGGCAAGCCGCCGCGCCTGTCGGGACCGCAGAGGCTCGAGCTGTACCGGAAGATCAGGAAACACCTCCCCGCCACGGCGGCGGAGTTCTGGGACGAAAACCCGCAGATCATAGAGAAGGGGGCCTTCTGGTGCGGGAAGGTCGAGGCGTTTTTCGATCTGTATCGAAAGATATTGAGCTGGCTCTACGAATTTTCGAAGATGGAAGACCTGTTCCGATGCCCCGATCTTGAGTCCCAGCGGAAGCTGTATCTCGGCATGAAGCGGCGGCGCTGGCGGTTCCTGAACGGCATGCTGCTGAACAAGTTCGTGCTGAGCCTCGTCAAGGGCGCCCACTCGTTCGCGATGGTCGAGGACCCCGACCTGGCGAGCAACCTGAGCCGAAAGATCGACAAGGGGATGACCGACTTTTTCAATCCCGATAACTATTTTATGGCGCTGATGCTCCTGGGAGGCCACTGGTCGCGCCAGGCGATGTCGCCGTATCTGCTCGAGGCGAACTGGCCGAAGATGAAGGCGAATATCGGCCGCCTCGAGGTCTTCCAGGGCACCTGCGGCGACGTGCTGAAGAAATACGGCCCCGCAAGCTTCGACGCACTCCAGATGTCGAACATCTTCGAGTGGATGGAGCACGAATTCTTCAACGGCGTCATCCGCGAACTCCTCGATCTTAGCCGCCCCGGCGCCCGCCTGTG
>MWAR01000410.1 GCA_002068715.1 bacterium ADurb.Bin374 | reverse complement strand
GACGCCTTCAGCAAGGGAATCACCTCGGGACTGCCGATCCCGCCGAACGCCTTGAGAATGCCGCTCCGAACCATCGGGTCGCGGGCTTCGGGAAGGATCTTCTTGAGCATGCCCATGCCGCGGACATCGCCGATCTCGGCGAGAGTCGAGAGGGTCTCGAGAACGACCTTCTCGTCGGCATCGTTCATCAGGTTGAGCAGCGGCCCCATATCGTCGAACTCGAGATACCGGAACGCAACGGCGACGGCGCGGCGCGCGTAGGTTTCCTTGTGCGAGGCGAAGGCGAACATCTCTTCCTTCTTGTTCCAGCCCATGACCTCGTAGAACGGGATCGGCGGAAGTGCCGGCCGCAGCTTGATCGGCTTCCATTCGCGGAAATCGAACAGCGGGATGGCGAGACGATGGACGTCGTCGTCGACGTAGATCATGAAATCGCCGGCGACCTCGGAAAGCGCCTCGGCCGTGTAGACCGCCTTTCCAGCATGGGAAACGGGACCGAGCGGGCCGCGCTTGATGCGGGCAATTTTTCCGCTGGAAATACCGACCGAGAGACGGGCCCGGGCCGCCTGGAGAGCGGGCTGGGACTCGAGGGCCTTCTTGAATCGGCGGACGGCGTCGAATGCGCAGACGATCGCTTCGAACACCGGGTCGTCACGTTCCTCGTCGATGCCGAACAGCCACAGGTGGTCGAACTGACTGGTCAGATAGACGCTGTAGGGGAACGGCGCCTTTTCGGGCGACAGGATCGCCTCGACGCTCGCCAGGGTTTGGGCCCAGGTCTCCTGGTCGGTCTGGAGTTCTTCAGGAAGCCGGATCTGGACAATGACCGCAACGCCCTGCCTGACGGCAACCTCTGTCGGCGGCGGCACCTGGTCATCGAGGAGCAGACGGTATCGCAGATCCTCTTCCGAGCCGACCTGGACGCTTTCGATATCCGCCTGAGGAAGCGCGTCCCCGGCCTGTTCAGCCTTGAGCCGACGCTGTCGGGCGGCGGCCGAAACGGCCTGCGGAGGGATGTCGAAACCCGTATCCCGGGATGCACCCGGTGGTTCGCTCGTCGGAGTTTCTGCCCGATCGGCGTCCGCCGCGGCGGCATTCATCGCGCCGGTCCTCTCGGATTCGGGCTGGGTCTGTGTCTCGTCGACCGTATACTCTTCCTGGTCGTCGAGGGAAAACATGACAAAGACCAGCAGGATAACGATAACGGCGACCACCACCATGAGAATCGAATTCATCTGCGTTCCTTTCCCGTCACCGGTCGCGATATCCCAGGTTCCGGACCCAGGCATCCTGCTTGCGCCAGTTCGGGCGCACCTTGATCCAAAGCTGTAAATAAATATCACGCCCGAGAATCCCGTTCAACCGTTCGCGGGCAAGAGAGCCGATCGCCTTGATCCCTTCCCCCTCGTGGCCGAGAAGGATCTTGCGGTGGCTTTCCCGCTCGATGACGAGATGGGCCTCGATGAACGTCTTGCCGTTCTCCCGCTCCTTGAACTGCTCGACCAGCACGGCGACCGAGTGCGGAACCTCGTGATAATACTTTTCGAGAATGACCTCGCGAATCGTCTCCTCGGCAATCTCCCGCTCGGTCTGGGACGTGAACAGTTCGCCGTCGTAGGCATGCGGACTCGGCACGAGCAGATCGAACACGCCTTTTTTCAGACGATCGAGGCCGGTGCCTTTTTCGGCCGAGACGCTTAACGTCGCGGCGAACGGCGCGAATGCGGCGTATTCTTTGGCAACGCCGTCTGGATCGGCTTTCTTCCGCTCGTCGAGTTTGGTCAGAACGAGATACAGCGGAACATCGCTCCCGAGCCAGGCCTGCAGGTCTTTCAGATGGGCCGCATCCTCTTCGGGGCTGATGTCGGTCAGATCGACCAGATACAGCGCCCCCTGGAGTCCCTCGGCAGTCGCCTCGATCTCGCGCGCCATGAAGGCGTCGAGCCTGTTTTTGATCGCGTGAAGTCCCGGCGTGTCGCAGAAGACGACCTGGGAAAGCCCTTCCGTGAGAATGCCGAGTATTCTGCGCCGCGTGGTCTGGGGCCGCTTCGAGACGATCGACACCTTCTCGCCCACGAGGGCGTTCACCAGCGTCGACTTGCCGGCGTTCGCCCGGCCGAAGACGCCGATGGCGCCGAATCTTGTTTCCTGTTTTCCTTCACTCATTTTCGTCTCCTTCGACGGTCAGAGGGCACCGGACGTGCTGGCAACGGCTGCCGGAAGCTTCGCCGATGCGGAAGCCGGGGCGGGTGGTGGCGTGGTTTTCACCGGCACCGTCGCGGAGGCCGTCGCGGCCGCGGGTGCAGCGGTCGCAGCTTTTCCCGCTGGCTGCTGAACGCCGAGGAACGCGATGACGTTCTGCGGAACCGGCGGATCGAACGCGAGGCGGTTGATCGGCGACACGACCTGGACCCAGACGGGGCTTTTGTTCGAGAAGAAGAACGGCTTGCCGGTCTCGTCGAAAAACCGCGTGAATTCGCGCGGGGCGGTCTTCTTCCAGATGATCTGCCGCGCCGTTCCGCCGTAGAGCACCAGCCCGCGGCCTTCGCCGATGAAGCTGATTTCCTGACGCCCCTTGTCGTCGATGACGCGCATGTTGGCCATCTGGATGACCACGGTCCCCGGCGACACCGGCTTGAGGGTCACGCGATCGAGCTGCTGCGCCCCGTTCATATACCGGTCGTACCGGCCGGTTCGCGGGTTTAATTTATATGATGCAGTATAGTTTCCGTGATACCGGATCGAAACGCCTTTGCAACCGATATCCCCGGCCGTCGG
>MWAR01000409.1 GCA_002068715.1 bacterium ADurb.Bin374 | reverse complement strand
GTTCGTCCGTGATGAACTACGACCCCGAAGAGCTGAAGCGCAAGACCACCGTCGGCACGTCCCTCGCTTGCCTCGAGTGGAAAGACGTCAAGATCAACGTGCTCGATACGCCCGGCTTCGATGATTTCCTCGGCGAAGTATACAAGGTCATTCCGGCAATGGATGCCGCGATCGTTGTGATCAACGCCAGCTCCGGCATCGAAGTCGGAACTGAAAAGAACTGGAAGATCCTGAACGACTACAACATTCCGCGCGCCGTCTACCTCAGCAAGCTCGACAAGGAAAACATCAACGTCGCGAAGCTGATCGACGACCTGAAGGCGTTCGACGCCAAGATCATCCCGATCCAGCTGCCCTGGGGCACCGCGACGAACCTGAAGGGCGTCATCGACCTGATCGAGATGAAGGCCTACGCCTACACCGACGACGCCGGCAAGAAGGTCGAAACCAAGGACATCCCGGCCGACATGACCGAGATGGCCGCCAAGATGCGCGAGAGCATGATCGAATCGATCGTCGAATGCGACGACGAGCTTCTGAACAAGTTCTTCGACGGCCAAGCCATCGCCAACGACGAGCTGCGGCGCGCTCTCAAGCTTGGCCTCGCGGCGAACAAGATCAAGCCTCTCATCTGCGGCATGGCCCTCAGGAATCTCGGCGGTGACCAGGTTCTCGATTTCATCGCCAACTGCATGCCCTCGCCCGTCGATCGCGGCGCCGTCGAAGCCGTCACGGCCGGCACCGACACGAAGGTCAAGGTCGAGCCGAAGGCCGACGGCCCCTTCGCCGGCTTCATCTTCAAAAAAGTCAACGAGCAGGCCGGTGACATGATCTTCCTGCGCGTCATCAGCGGGAAGATGGCCTCCGGAACCGATTATTACAATCCCACCCGTGAGAACACCGAGCGGTTCAGCTCGTTCTACACGATGCGCGGCAAAAACAGAATCGACCTCGACGCGGTTGCTGCCGGCGACATCGCGATGCTGGTGAAGCCGAAAGTCTCCGTGCGCGGCGACACCCTCTGTGACAAGAGCTTCAACGTCGTGTTCCAGCTCCCGGCTCTTCCCGAACCCAAGCTGACCTACGCGATCGCCCCCAAGACGAAGAACGACCAGGAAAAGATGGGAACCGGTCTGCACACCCTGTGCAACGACGACGGCGTCCTTAAATACGAATTCGACGCCGAGATGAGCCAGGGCCTGATCTCCGGCCTCGGCGACACCCACATCGACGTGGCGATCAGCCGCCTCAAGAGCCGCTGGAACGTCGACGTCGAGATCAGCAAGCCCCGCATTCCGTTCCGCGAGACGATCAAGGGCAAGGCGGACGTCCAGGGGAAGCACAAGAAGCAATCCGGCGGCCGCGGCCAGTATGGCGACGTCACGATCGCATTCGAGCCAAATCCGGGCAAGGATTTCGAGTTCGTCGATGCCATCGTCGGCGGCGTCGTTCCCCGCAACTTCATTCCGGCCGTCGAGAAGGGCCTGCAGGAAGCGCGCAAGCGTGGCGTTCTCGCCGGGTTCCCGATGATCGACTTCAAGGCGACGCTTCACTTCGGCTCCTATCACGATGTCGATTCCTCCGAACTGGCGTTCAAACTGGCCGCCACGATCGCGTTCAAGACCGGCATGGCCCAGGCCAAGCCGATCCTGCTCGAGCCGATCTACGAGGTCTGCGTCTTCACCCCGGACGAGTTCATGGGCAGCGTCATCGGCGATCTGAACTCCCGCCGCGGCCGCATCCTCGGCATGGAGCCGATGGGCGGGCAGCAGCAGGTCAAGGCCTCCGTGCCGCTGGCCGAGATGTACAAATACTCGACCGACCTCAAGTCGATGACCCAGTCGCGTGCCGAGTTCACAATGAAGTTCGACCACTATGAAGAAGTGCCGGCCAACGTGACCGAGCAGGTCATCAAGGAATACGGCCGCAAGGGCGAAGAAGCCGCCGAAGAATAACAACAAGTATAGTGAACGCCCGCCGGAAACGGCGGGCGTTTTGTTTTGTCACCGTTGTATAGGGAGGGTTACAAATCCGACTCTGCCCGACACAGATGAACCGTCAGGTCCGGAACATGCGATAATTTCGTGAAATTCCTCCGTGTCACGATGTCTCGCCGGTAAAACGGTCGTTGTATCTCTGTGATGAAACGCTCTTCTTTTTTTGCCGGCGTGAGGGCGGAAGGCTGGCTCAGGGATTCTGGGAGTTGAGCAGAGCCTGCTCCGTTTCTTTCAGGAGGCGGGCCACGTGGTTCACGTGGGTGACGAGCGAAGTGAACTTGTTGAGGAATGGCAGTTCGAGCACCTCGTCGAAATACTCGCGGGCCATACGCAGGTCACCGAGCCGTCGCGCCAGTTCGCCGATGAGGAATCCGGTGACGACGATGCCGCGTTCGAGAAGCGGCTCCAGCCCTGGCTCCATACGGCTCTGAATGATCATCGGCCCCGGATATTTCCCTCCGTCGGCCCGATAGGGCTTGTAGGCCCTGACGAAAAAGTCGAGCGCCTTCTCCTGGGCCTGCTTTTCGTGGAGGCCATGTCCCATTCGTCGGCACAACCATGAGCATTTCAGGTAGAATTCGCCGGCCAGTTTCACCCAGCCGGACATCTTCAGTTGTTCAGCGTCGTGCGCCGCAAGTTCGAAACTCTTGATGCCATGCAGAAGGGTTCGCTCTCCGCAGAAGCTTTCGAGCTTGAACGCGATTTTCTTGCGTTCCTCGATGCCGACCGGTGAGAGAAATGTCCTCGCCCGTTCGGGGATGACACGGGTTTCCTCGAACTTTCCGATATAGTGTGCAAAATAACAGGCGGGACACACCACCACGGTATACAGTTCGGGATGGACGGATTCGTTGCAGATGGGGCAGAAATCGGTATCGGTATCGGACACCGGCACGGTCCAGAGCTTGAACCGGGTCGTCCGGAACGGGCGGAAACAAACCGGACACTTCAAATTCGAGTAGCGAAGAAACGGGTGCTCCATCGGCACCCCTGTTTCGAGTTCCTCCTGTTTTGCGTCTTCCTCATTTTTCGGAAGCACCTGGTTCGACTCGGTCAGCGTGATTTCCTGGCGAAGGAGGCTGAGCATCTCGACGAGCCTGGCGATGGCAATCGGCTTCACCAGAAGGCCCAGGGCCTGTTGCGCGATGCACTCTTTCGCGAGTTCCCGCGTGAAGGCGGAGCTCATGAAGACGAGTTTCACGTCCGGCGCGAGCTTTCTGGCCTTTTTCGCGACCTGTTCGACGGTCGAGGTCTGGTTGTCGAGGTCGATGATCCATGCCACGGTCGGGGCAAGCGTCGACAGTTCCTCGACTTTTTCCATGACGGCGGCAAGGCGGGGAACAAAGCCATACTCGCGAACCGTCATCTCGAGAAAGACCGAGTAGATCGGATCGCGAGTCAGGATGACAACCTGCGTACTCATATATCCGTCGATATTTCCCGGCTCAGCCGCAACGCTTCACATGCATATGTCTTCTTTTCCGACAATGCCCGTATCCCCTCTAACCGGATTGCGATCAGCATACCATTATCGCTTTCCCCAGGTCAAAGACGTTCGCTCTTGGCGGCCCGTTCATAAAAAAGCTCCTCGGTTCCGATCGCGCTGTTCCGTCAGGCCGACTGGCGATTTTCCCTCTTCACGAAATGAGGTGTATGATACCGTCCAGCATCACTTCTCTTACGGAGGACCGTCATGAAGCATTCTGCCCCCCTCGTCCTGAAGCCGGAAATGACTCTCGACCAGGAACAATCGGAGCTTCTGCTCGCGGATCTCGAAACGATTCTGGATTCGAGCGACTTCGATGTCGGCCGGAAGTGTTTCGTCATCTGGCAGAGGGTGCAGGACTGGGCCGGGCAGGCGGTTTCCGGGCAGCCCTGCATATCGTTGCGGGAACGACTCGAGATGATCGGGCGAGAAGAGCAGCCCGATGAAACGCAGAAAGCCCGCCTGATTCGTGCGATCGTTTTTCAGGCTCTCGAGCGCAACCTCGACAGCGATCTCCGGGTCGGCAGTTTTTCAACGACACTGTCTCTGATCGCCGACATTGCCCGCCTCGGCTGGAACTGGGGATCGGTGAAATTCTCCGAGCTGGGCGAGACATATCTCGGCGTCTCGGCTCTAGCGGCAATCGAACTCGACGAGATCGGCGTTTCCATGGAGGAAGAACTCACGGATCGCTTGGGGCAAATCCTGGACGAAGGCCATTGGCTCAGCATCGGCGCCCTGAAAGGCTCGGCTATCCCCGGGTTGTATGTTGCCATGGCCGATCTCTACGTGCGGGCCGCCGCCGTCCAATCCGATCGGAAGGCGGCCAACAGAGACGATCTCGCCCGCGGCCTCGAAGCGCTGGAACGGACGGTAGGTCACTGTGCCGAGCGACTGGCACGGTTGTCTGGGCAAGGTCTGGCATCGATCATACTCGACAATCTGATGCAGCGACCGGCGATCGTCGCATCGCTGACGCGGCTGGGACGGAAATGAAATGATCGGAGCCGATTGACAGCGGCGTACCGCACACATCATAATAGCGAAAATCACATTTTTCGGGGGGCAACATGGTAAGTCGGCACCGCATTTCCGGAGTTTATATATTTCTCGGAATTTTATTGGCGGCGCTCGCCATCTTCGGCTGCAGCGGCAGCGGCGACGATCCGCTCCTCACCGGGCCTGGCAGTTACGGTTCCATCAGCGGAACGGTGCAGGCGCCGGCCGGCGGCGGTTCGGTCAGACCTGTCGACGCATCCGTCGTTTCCGCTGTCAACCTCGACCGCGCCTATGTATTCCTCGAAAAAAATCCTGAGATCCATACCACAGCATCCGCGAGCGGAAAGTTCACCCTGTATCCCGTCACGTTCGAACAGCACAATGTCATCGTTAAGCTTACGGGAAGCGGTTCCACGATATACAAGGTGCGCTCGTACAATGTCGACGTTTCGTCCAGTCAGCCGGCCAAAGACACCGGCAACCTGCAAGTGAAACTAGCCGACCGCAAGGTCCGAATCCGCGTGAACGACGGAGGAACCTCCACGCCGATCACGTC
>MWAR01000408.1 GCA_002068715.1 bacterium ADurb.Bin374 | reverse complement strand
GAAAGCGGCGAGAAGCCACCGCCTCGGCCGGAATATTTCTCGTTTTTCTCTTTCATCGAAAGACTCTGGACCCACAGTGGAACCAGCGTCATGAGCACCTTCGATCTTCCGAAAGTCGAGAAATCATCCTTCCCGCTGTTTCCGAAGGATGCTGCGAACCCGGAGAAGGAGCTTCTCGAAGCGTGGGAAACGTTCTTCATCGGATTGCTTCGGGGATATGTGGAGGTTAATGTTCGCGCGGATCTGAACGCCGAAACGAAATTTTCACTCCGTCTGCGCTTCAATCGCCCTGGCTTGCCACCAGGCATCTGGGTCACTCCAGCCTCGGTGATCGCCTGGGATTTTGTTTTACAGGGAATAAAAGAGGCTGAAAGGAACAATGATCTCGAGCTGAGCGAGGCCATCGACACGGCGAGCGTGCCCATCGTGCTTGCCGCGCAGGTCAGCGAGTCCACCGTCACCGAGCAGAAGATGATTACCGAAGGGCCTGAAACGGGAAGAATGACGTACTCCACGGTCAAGCGAATTTCCCAGATCATGCCCGAACAGGAATTCGTAAAAAAGACGGCCGAGCTCGGGTTCATCAATATCGGTGTGACCGGAAAGGGAAACGCGACAAAGATCCTGCTGTTCGTCGAACAGCCGGATAGCAAGAACCTGCAGCCGTCTTTCTCCCTGGTCACTTCGGCGCTTGCCCTCGACCGGAAAAATCCCGGGACGGCTTCGGGGGCATCGTATCTCGATGCAATGAAAGCCGAACTCGTGCGCATCACCGAAGCAAAACGCCAGGGGACGTACAAAGGCGGCTTCAGACTGAAAGACATCGATATTCCTTGCGATGCAAAGGGATATATGACGGTGAATTTTATCGGATCCGTGCAGAGAATCGGAAGTTTTCTGGCAATGTTTCCTGCGGTGTCGTTTTATGAATGCTTCGATGAAGAGCACCTGAAAGCATGCGCTTCGGCGGCTTTGGATCCAAAGCAGGCCATGAAACTCGATCCAGCCGTTGCGTATTCAAAAACCCTCAACACGAGAATATTTGCTGATATGATCTGCCTCGCGGGACCTTTCGAAGCGACGGATTTCGACTTTTACCCGACGCCGCTCACCATCCCGACGCCTTTCAGCATGCTGAAGGAAAATCTGATGGGGATCGAGATCCATGCGAACGCCATTCAGAACATCCTCGACAGGAAATTTCTTCGTCCCGCCGAGCAGTCTATGACGCTCGTCCTCCTCGTTCTTGGAACGATCCTGCTCGGTTTTCTCCTCGACTTCATGTCGCCCGGCATTGGAGCCGTGCTGATGCTGGCAAGCTGCGGTGGCATGTTCCTGCTGGCGTTCCACTCGTATCATGCGTGGGGCCAGCTGATGGCCATTTCGCCTTGCCTGATCAGCTTTCCGATCACCTGGGTGGCCACGGTTCTGACGAATTATTTCCGCCAGCGGGCCAAGGCGAACACGACGAAGGCGATGTTCGCGCGGTTCGTCTCGAAGGATGTCGTGCAGTACATGCTCGAACACCCGGATCTCGTCAGACCGGGCGGCCAGAAGGTCGAGATGACGGTCTTTTTCTCCGATGTGGCCGGCTTCACGTCGATTTCCGAGGCCCTGACGCCTGAAGAACTGGTCGTGCTCCTCAACGAGTATCTCGGAACCATGACGGACATCCTGTTCAAATACGGCGGAACGCTCGACAAGTTCATCGGAGACGCGGTCATGGCGTTCTGGAACTTCCCGAAAGGCCAGCCCGATCATGCGGTGAGGGCCTGCCTGTGCGCGCTCGAGATGCAGGCGACGATCACCGAGCTTCAGAAGGGATGGGCCAAGCGAGGCCTTCCCAAGGTGGCTGCGCGATGCGGCATGAACACGGCGCACGTGGTCGTCGGCTACATGGGCTCGATCAAGGCCCAGATGAACTTCACCTGCATGGGTGACGGCGTCAACCTCGCTTCCCGCCTCGAAGGCGCGAACAAGGAATACGGTACGATGATGATGATCTCCGACGCGACCTACCAGCAGGCGAAGGAGCGCGTGACGGTGCGGTTCCTCGACTTCCTTGCCGTGAAAGGGAAGAAGGAGCCGGTCAAAGTGCACGAACTCGTTTGCGAGAAGGGCAAGGAACCTCCCTGGTGGAGCGAACTTTCAGGCCTGTATGACACCGGCATCAAACTGCATCTCGACCGGAAATGGGACGAGGCGATCACCACATTCGAAGAGGTGCTCGCGCGGTGGCCCGACGACGGCCCGAGCAAGACCTACATCGGCCGCTGCCAGGAATACAAGACCAACCCGCCGCCCGAGAACTGGGACGGCAGTTACCACCTGACGCACAAATAATCGACGCGCTTCTCGCCAATTCGCGCGGGATGTGGTAAATACTCTGCATGGAATCATACAACGTCGAGCCTCTGCTCAATGAGGCTCTGATCATCGAAGACACCGACACGCTTTCCCGTTTTCTCGACAGCGTCGCCGATACCGACGTGGTTGCCGTCGATACCGAATCGGCCGGATTCTACAAATACCGTGCGATAGTGAACCTTGTCCAGGTTTCCACGCGTACGCGCGCCGCGCTGATCGATCCGCAGGCGTTCGCCGACTTTTCCTCCCTGGCCCGTTTTGCGCAGGAGCGGGACTGCGAATGGCTGTTCCACGGCGGCGATTATGACGCCGCGATTCTCGCCCGTGAGCTCAACGTGCATGTCCGCAAAATTTTCGACACGCGCATCGCGGCCGAGATGATCGGCTCGCACGAGCTCGGACTGAGCGCCCTGGCAGAGCGATATCTCGGGTTTCCCCTCGACAAGAAGCTGCAGCGGTGCGACTGGTCGCGCCGGCCGCTGACGCCGGGCATGATCAAATACGGGCTGCTCGACGCGATCTGCCTCATCCCGATCCGGGACGCGATGCGTTCCGAACTCGAACGGCTTGGGCGGCTCGACTGGGCTGAAGAAGAATTCGAGGTGCTCACCGAGCGGTTCGTGAACTCGCCCCGGCTACCCGCGCATGACAATCCCTATGCCTACCTTATCAAAGGCTCCGCTCGCATGCCGGTCAGGCAGATCGCGATCCTGAAAGAAGTCTGGACGCTGCGCGAGCGGATCGCCGAAAAGCTCGACCGCGCCCCATTCATGGTGATCGGAAACCAGGCGTTGCTCGATATCGCGCGCCAGGCGCCGCGCAGCCTCGCGGGGCTTTCCGTCATCAAGCAGATCGGCCGCGACTTCATCGCCCGATACGGTCGCGAGGTGCAGGAAGCGGTCAAACGCGGCCTGGAAGCTCCGACCGAGGGACTGCTTCCGCCGTCCCGCCCTCGCCGCGAACAGAACTTCTTCACCTCCTGGGAAGGCGATCTCGTCAGAACCCTGCGCGACTGTCGCAACGCCGTCGCGAACCGCCTCGAGATGCCCGCGGCCCTGCTGACCGATCCCGAGGTTCTCGGCGTGCTCGCGAGAGAGCGGCCGACCGATATCGCCGAGATGAAAAAAATCCCTGGATTCAGGAACTGGCAGGTCGAACTCCTGTTTGATGAATATCTTCCGATATTGAAACGTGAACCGCCGACGGTGCCCGTCGGCCGGAGACGCCGCAGGCGCAGAAAGCCCGCCCAACCGTCCTCCGGTGGCGGAGAGTGATTTCCACCATCGCCGGTCTGTTCCTGGGAAGTATCGCCGTTCTGGCTCTTCCTCGGCTGGTTCCGGGAATAAAAATCCGGGACTATGGCTCGGCGGTGCGACTCGTGATCGTGATGACGCTGATCGGGACCTTCGTGAACCTGGTTCTGGGCTTTTTTACGCTCGGTCTCTGGCGCGTGTTCCAGGTGCTGTCGCTCGGCGGGCTCTCCCTGCTCGTGAACACCTTCGCGCTTGATTTCGCCTCCGATATCGTCGGCGGCGTCGAGGTGGACAGCTTCACCAGCGCCTTCAGAGGCGGCCTGGTGGTGACGATCTGGACGTATTTCCTGTGGCTCCTGATCCCGGCCTGACCGCGGCCGACCACCTCCAGGCGGCGGAAAGCGGGTCGCCGGCGCCCGGATGGCGCGAATCTCTTTCTTCGCAGCTTCCGGCGTGGTTGCCGGGGATCTGTTTTCTGTGCCTCTGCGCCTGGCTTTTTGTCGCTGATCTGAACACAAACGGCCAACCGTGGGGTTTTCCCCTCGACGACGCCTGGATCCACATGACCTTCGGCAGGAACTTAGCGCAGGGCGCCGGTTTCGGCGTGAACCCCGGCGAGCCGTGCGGCGCTTCGACGAGCGTTCTCTGGTCGCTCTGGCTGGCCGTGCTGCATCTGCTGCCCGCGCGATTCGGCCTGGCCGGGGTGATCGCCTGCGTCAAGGCGAGCGGCGTTTTTCTCGGCCTGGCTGCCCTTGCCGGCACGAGGCGCTTCCTGCGCGCATCTGGGCTTACCGGGGGGGAAACGGTTGCCGGGCTGTTGACGGTGCTGGCGGCCTATCCGCTTTCGTGGGCGGCCCTCTCGGGAATGGAGGTGCCGCTCACCTGTGCGTTGTGCGCCTGGGCGGTCGCATATCAGGCCGAAGCCGCGAAAGAGGCTGATTCCGGCCGTGCTCGCCGGATCGCCGCCGTTCTCTGGGCGCTTG